>JAEEKN010000286.1 GCA_016282435.1 Lachnospiraceae bacterium
ATAAAACAGGATTGACTCGATACGGGTAAACAAATGACAAGACAGACCTTGTCAAAAAGATAAAAAAATACAGAAAGGAGAGTAATGGGGCAGAAAAAACAAGAGACCCTGTTACGAGAAAAAACATGAAAAAGAAATTCAAACTTCAGGACCTTGACTGTGCAAACTGCGCACAGAAGATGGAGGACGCCATCAAAAAAATCGACGGAGTAAATGATGCCAGTGTCAGCTTCATGACACAGAAGATGAGTATCGACGCCGATGACGAGAGATTTGAAGCCATAATGGATGAAGTAGTAAAGGTATGCAAGAAGGTAGAACCTGACTGTGTCATCCTGAGGTAATAAATTAAAAATATGGAATAAAGTTTGCAGACGCGGAAGGACAGTGATCGAATATGACCCCGAAACAGAAGAAAACACTATACAGAATAATCACAGCAGGTATCATATACGGGATAATGCTCGTATGGTCGCATACCGACGCATACGGCGATGTGATAGAAGGCAAGTGGATGGAACCTTTGCTTTACCTCGTTCCGTTCCTTTTGGCAGGCTATGACATAGTGATAAAAGCGGTAAAGAACATCTGTCACGGTCAGATATTCGACGAGAATTTCCTGATGCTCGTGGCAGGAATCGGAGCATACGGCATACAGGAATATTCCGAGGCCGTAGCGGTCATAATCTTTTACCAGGTAGGTGAACTCTTCCAGTCATATGCGGTAGGAAAGTCCAGAAAATCCATAGCGGACATGATGGACATCTGTCCGGAGTATGCGAATCTTGAAACAGAAGACGGATCGACCGAAGAGACCGATCCCGATGATGTGGAGATAGGCAGCGTTATAGTCATAAAGCCCGGCGAGAAAGTCCCTTTGGACTGTGTGGTTCTCTCCGGAGAATCATTTATCGATACTTCGGCCCTTACGGGAGAATCGGTTCCGAGACGTGTCACAATGAACGACGAAGTATACAGCGGAAGTGTAAACGGAAACGGACTGCTCAGGTGCCGCACACTTAAGGCATATGAAGACTCCACTGTTTCCAAAATACTTGAACTGGTCGAAAACGCATCATCCAGAAAGTCGAAGCATGAAAACTTCATACACAGATTTGCAAAATACTATACACCCGTAGTCACCATAGGAGCTGTACTTTTAGCAGTCATCCCTTCGCTCATCACCGGAAACTGGGCTGAGTGGATCAGACGTGCATGTACATTCCTCGTTATATCATGCCCTTGCGCACTGGTTATATCGGTGCCGATGGGATTCTTCGGAGGTATAGGAGCAGCTTCATCCATAGGTGTTCTGGTAAAGGGCAGCAACTACCTGGAAGCCGTAGCAGGAGTAAAGACGGTATGCTTTGATAAAACAGGAACCCTCACCAAGGGAGAATTCAAAGTAAACGGAATATATCCCGAGAGCATCGGGGAGCCGGAACTCATGAGACTCGCCGCAATGGCAGAAAAAAATTCGAACCATCCCGTAGCAAGAGCCATATGTGATGCGGCACAGAATGTTTTGAGAATCGAAACCACGAACGGGAGCTCGTCAGAGCAGGACACCGCAGGCAGCGACATTACGGAATACACTGAAATACCCGGACAGGGGATCTCTGTAAAGATAAACGGCGAAGCGGTACTTGCGGGTAACGACAAGCTGATGCAGGCAAAGAATGTCACATTTAACCCGGTAGAACAGACCGGCACTGTCGTATATATCGCCGAAGGCGGAATCTACCGTGGCGCTATCGTCATATCAGATTCCATAAAAGAAGAGAGCGCAGACGCTCTGGCAGGCCTCAAATCAACGGGAGTCAGCAAATGCGTACTGCTTACGGGTGACAAGAAAAACCAGGCTGAAGCAGTGGTAAACGAACTATCGAAAGACATAGAAAAGAAGCATCCCGGATTTGTCGGAAAACTCATAGACGAGATCAAATCGGAACTTTATCCTCAGGACAAGGTGGCCTGTGTGGAACAGTATATCGGAGAACTGAACGGTATGGGCAAGGTCGCATTTGCGGGAGACGGTATAAACGACTCGCCGGTTCTCAGCCGTGCCGATATAGGAATCGCCATGGGAAGTCTCGGAAGTGATGCTGCCATAGAAGCTGCGGATGTCGTTATAATGGATGACAACCCAAAAAAAATCGCTGCTGTCATGAAGATAGCATCGAAGACCCTGAGAATTGTAAAAGAAAACATAATATTTGCACTGGCTGTAAAATTCCTGGTCCTGATCCTTGGCGCCATGGGCTTTGCCTCGATGTGGGCAGCGGTATTTGCAGATGTCGGAGTGGCTGTTTTAGCCATACTCAACTCCATGCGTGCTCTTAAAACGGAAAAAATTTAACCAAAATTCAGAAAAATATTAAAAAAACATAAAAAATATGGTAAAAATTGTCATTGTATAGTATAATAAAATCGATTTATTATCGAGGAAATGCTAAAGGCGTTTTCGAGGTTACAAAGCTATATATGACAGGAGCAAATTATGGGGTTTGCAAACAGGAAAAAAGTTGCAATATTTATCTGCGGCACAGCTGTTGATTATCAGACTCAGATAGTCAGCAATCTGGCAGACCTGCTTTCGAGACACGGGTATTATTCCCTGATCTACAACTGGTTTGGCGGATATGGAAACACAGAAGAATTCGAAGCCGGAGAGCTAAATGCGGCATATCTGCCCGAATACGCAGATTATGACGGTATTTTTCTGTGCCTTGATACATTTTCAAACCCCGATGCGGCAGAAGAAGTCTTAAATATGGTAAAACGTTGCAGCCATTGTCCTGTTGTAAGTATCAGACGTGAAGCCGATGACTACCATTCGGTTCTGATAGACGATGAGAACTCCATGGAGAGCATGATCAGGCACATGATAGATCATCATCATTTCAAGGACCTCTTTTATGTCAGCGGAATAGAAGGCCATCCCGACGCGGTAAAGAGACTGGCGTGTGTTAGAAGGATACTTGCCGAATACGGCATGAAACTCACGGATGACAACCTGATCCACGGTGATTTCTGGAGAAACAGCGGCGACATGATCGTCGATACCATACTAGAAAGAAGAAAAGGGAAGCTTCCCGAAGCCATAGTATGCGCGAACGACTACATGGCTATATCGGTATGCCATGCACTGCAGGAGAGAGGATTTGAAATCCCGAAGGATGTGGTGGTCACCGGATTTGACGATATCAGCGAGGTAAGCTATACCATACCGTCCATCTCATCTGTGAGAGTCGATATAAAAGAGATGGCCGATACAGCCTGCAACATGTTCCTGGCGCTTCGCAACGGGGAAGACGTAGAAAAGTACGAATATGTACAGAGTGTCGTGATCCCCAGGCAGAGCTGCGGCTGTAATGAGAGTTCCACCAAGATGCTTACCAATGCGGTCAGAAACTATTACAATCTCTGGGCGAGACAGAAGCATGAGTTTCTCGAGAGCTGCTTCCTAAGCACCGATACAGAAGTATCACAGGACTTTGAAGAACTGAATTATAATATTTCAAAATATATAAACATGAACGATTATTATAAGGACTTCTTTGTAGTTCTGAACGATTATAAATGGGATACCGTTGAAAACGAAGAAATGAAGGGCTATACCGACAAGATGCATGTAAGGACCGCATTCGTCGATACGGAGCTCCTGAAAAAAGTCGATATTGTCATAAACAGGCGTGATATACTTCCGGATGAATATATCAGCGAAGAGCCCAAGGCATATTATATCATACCCATACATTTCCAGAAGGCGAGCTTCGGATACGGAGTCATAGACTTCTATCCCGGCGGAACACTGGGCACATTCTATGAGTTCATGCTCATGTCTATAAGCAATGCACTCGCTCATATGAGGTCCGCAAAACGTACGACAGCGCTGATAGACAAGCTGTCATCCATGTATGTTACGGATGTACTTACGGGACTTAAGAACAGGCACGGCTTCGAGATGGAGACTCACAGGATGTACGAACTGGTACAGAGCGAAGGCCGTACGATGGTGATCATCGGTATCGATATGGATGGGCTCAAGACCATAAACGACACATTCGGTCATCTCGAAGGAGACTTTGCACTCTGCAAACTCGCAGATGCCATCAGGGATGCCTCATTCAGCGACGAGATAGGCTTCAGGGTAGGCGGAGACGAGTTCCAGGTGATAGCCATGGACTATTCGGAGAATTCTGTAGCAAAGTTCCTGAAGAGGTTCACGGGATATCTTGAGAAGTTCAACAAGAATTCATCAAAGCCGTACAATGTGAGAGCCAGCTACGGATATGTTATCTGCAGTGCAAACTCCGGGCTCACTTTGAGCGAATGGCTGACCAAGAGTGATGACAACATGTACACCATGAAGGAAAATAACCGAGCCGGCAGAAAGATACTTAAATAGCGTAAAGACATAAATACATAGATATAAGGATACAGGAGTGCAATCTCCTGTATTTTTTTACCCTATTTTTTATGATGTTATATAACGTTATGTTGACAAAGATTTTTAATTGAATATAATTTTACTTAGTCGAAGGGTCCAAAGACTTTTTGGGGCAACCATGAAGGATCTTTTGACTAATGACATCAGTTTTTTATGAAAATTCCCGGAGGGATTCCGGAGTAAAAACAAAGAGGAGACAATTATGGGAAAGTATTTTGGAACAGACGGATTCAGAGGCAAGGCAGGTAAAGTATTAAGAGCTGAGCATGCATTTAAGACAGGCCAGTTTCTCGGATGGTATTACAAAAAAAAGCATGACGGACAGCCTGCGAAGATAGTCATAGGAAAGGATACCAGAAGATCATCATACATGTATGAGAACGCACTGGCTGCAGGTATCACATCCACGGGCTCTGATGCGTATCTTCTTCATGTAACAACCACACCCTGTGTCAGCTACATTACACGTACCGAGGGATTTGACTGTGGTGTTATGATCTCTGCATCACACAACCCCTACTTTGACAACGGAATCAAGCTGATGAACAGCGACGGCGAGAAGATGGACGATGAGCTCCAGGATGAGCTTGAGCGCTTCATAGACGGTGATCCCGCAGAACTCGAGAACGCAGTGGATGACGCTATCGGACGCACCATAGACTTCTACACCGGAAGAAACCGTTATATCGGATATCTTACAGGACTTGCTACCCGTTCGTTTGAAAACTACAAGATAGCACTTGACTGCTCAAATGGTGCCGCATGGATGATAGGACCCGCGGTATTTAACGCACTCGGAGCAAAAACATACGTTATAAACGATACACCCGACGGACTCAATATAAACATGAACTGCGGTTCCACACACCTTGAATCATTAAAGGCATATGTAAAGGAAAACAAGATGGACATCGGATTCGCATTCGACGGTGATGCTGACAGATGTCTGGCAGTGGATGAGAACGGTGAAGAGATAAACGGCGACAAGATCATGTATATCTGTGCAAAGTGGATGAAGAAAAATGGAATGCTTCCTTCAAACACTGTAGTAACCACCGTTATGTCAAACTTTGGTCTCTACAAGGCACTCGACAACGCAGGCATCGAATACGAGAAGACTGCAGTAGGCGACAGATACGTATATGAAAATATGAAGGAATTCGACCATATGATCGGCGGAGAGCAGTCCGGACACGTTATCTTCCGTAAATACGCTCACACCGGAGACGGTCTGATCACAGCCATCATGCTGATGTCGGTAATGATCGATACAAAACTTCCCGTATCAACACTCGCACAGGGCTGCGAGATGTTCCCCCAGGTACTGAAGAACGTAGAAGTAGATGATAAGGACGAGACATTAAACGACGCAGCTGTAAAGGCAGCAGTGGAGAAAGCTACCGAAGAACTCGGAAATGACGGACGTGTACTCCTCAGAAAATCAGGAACAGAGCCCGTACTTCGTGTAATGTCCGAGGCCGGTACTATCGAAGAATGCGAGAAACAGGTAGATAACATCATCGAATCCATGAAAGTATCGGGACATCTGCAGAAGATAAGATAAAAATAGTCATCGGGTCAAACCTGAGAGTAACAGAAGCATCCGCATGAAGTGAAGGATCAAACCAGATATGAACAAAAAAACAAACGATACAAAACTAAATACAGATTCTTCCAAGCCGCTCTATGTTCAGCTGATGCAGAAGATAAAAAACAGCATCGGGAACGGTGAACTTCAGGTAGGCTCCAGGATCCCAACCGAACAGGAGATGTGTTCGGCATACGGAGTCAGCCGTATCACGGTCAGAAAGGCCATAGCGGATCTCGAGAAGCAGGGGATACTCGAAAAAAAGCAGGGTAAAGGTACATTCGTGACCGTACCCGCCATCAGGAGAAAGCTTCACGAAGTAAACAGTTTCCACGACACCTGCAGGATGAACGGCAAAAAGCCATCTACGA
>JAEEKN010000287.1 GCA_016282435.1 Lachnospiraceae bacterium
AAGCCTTACCATTACAGAATACGAGAGCTATGACTACCGTAATTGCAACGATGCTGATGCATATTCTGTCTATGTTTTTATGTGATGACATTTATGGTTCCTCCTTTTCGGATATCACCGCTTTTACTATGAACCGGGACCATAGCCCATGTATTCTCCGTTATAACTTACGAGAACCGCACTCTGTACTCCGTCCATTCCTGCAAGTTCATTTACAAAATCGGTATTGTCTTCCTTCAGACGGATCTCCATATTCACTTCCACAGATCCTTTTTGTACAGTCTTGCTCTTAATTATACATCTTTCTGTTCTTTCATTCAGAAATGCTTTTGCCTTATTTTCGCTGTCCTGTCCGTTGCAGCGGAGAACTACGATATAAGGGTTGCAATTTGATTTTCTGTTAACAAATACAAGTAATATAACACCAATAACTACGCTGCCTATAACCGCAAGGGGTATCATGCCGGCTGCCAGTACGATTCCTACAGCTATGGACCAAAACAGGAAGGCAATATCAAGTGGTTCTTTTATTGCTGTACGGAATCGTACTATCGAAAGGGCGCCGACCATTCCAAGGGAGAGAACGACGTTACTGGTAACTGCTAAGATAACAACCGTTGTGATCATGGTGAGGGCTACAAGTGTCGTGCCAAAGCTGGCCGAATACATAACGCCCGTGTATGTTTTTTTGTATACCAGGAATATAAACATACCCATGCCAAACGCAAGTACTATAGAAATGATCATATCAAGAATACTTACACTGGTAATGTTTTCCAGGAAGTTTGATTTGAAAATATCACTGAATGTTGTAGTTAAGAATGCCATAATGTGTCTCCTTTTTTAATATGAAAAGATATTCTTTGTTAAATATATTGTGTGGGTATTACCCGTACATTCTGCATGCCTCGTATTTTGAGAATGCACCTTCACGCCGGTCCTCGAGCGCTACCGCATCTCTTATTATGTCCGGAAGGAATCCGTCCCATTTTACTTCAAGTATGATCGAATCCGATACCGGAACGGTCACACATTCGGGATTTAAGAAATCGGTACAGCGCATTCCGCTTCTTATATTATAATCAAGTGTAACCCTGACATTTCCCGCAGGATATATGAAAGGTTCCCTGGTATAATCAACTATCGTTTTCGGACTCAGTCCCTGTATTTTCATTTTGGAATACAGTTCTTTTATCACGGGATATCGGGAATCAGGCATCCAGTCTATATTCCCATCCACAATGCTTTGTGCTTCATCCTTTGTTAGAGGAGCGCTTGCCTTGTTGCCGAGATTGTTTATCTTGCTCTTTTTTTCGAGATGTATAACGGATGTATCTCCGTTATAATATCTGATACGGAATTTTTCACGCTTACATATTCCGTTGACTTTTTCCATCAGAGCCTTGTCATACAGATTGTCAAAATACAGGCTTCTGATAAAATACTTGCCGTCCACCGCATTGGGATCGGTATAGGCTACCGCTCTCAATCTCTGTCGTATCTCGAGCATATCCAGGAAATTAATCTCGTGCTTCACTTCATGTCTGAAATCCAAGTTGTCACCTCCTTTTTTGTTTCTCTCTCGTTGTTATGTTTCAGATTCTAAACAGAGTTCGTGAATCAGAAGTGTTTAATCCATGAAAAAAATGTGAACGCAAAAAAAATGACTATCCGAAAAACTTTTCTCGGATAGTCTGTTTTGTTATACCGCATTTTTATAGCGACCGGCCTGAACATTCCACATTTCGGCATATTTGCCGTTTTTTGCCAGGAGACTCGCATGGGTGCCTTCTTCCGCTATCCTGCCGTTTTCAAGCAGAATGATCCTGTCAGCATCACGTGTGGTGGAAAGACGATGTGAAATATAAAACACAGTTTTTCCTTTAGCCGCCGATTCCATGGCTTTGTTCAGTTCATATTCAGCTATAGGGTCCAGCGCACTGCTCGGTTCGTCCATTATCAGTATGTCCGCATCCTTTTCTCTCCAAAGGATTTACCTTCAGACGTACTTTATAGTTCATCAAGCATTATTTATATTTTATTCAAAGTGATTTTGTAGATATACTCTCTTAAGAAATTCGGATTACTCGAATCGCTTCCGAGCATGCTGTACAGATTA
Organism: Lachnospiraceae bacterium; assembly: GCA_016282435.1. Lineage (GTDB taxonomy): Bacteria > Bacillota > Clostridia > Lachnospirales > Lachnospiraceae > RUG11977. Next base: position 2,120 of record JAEEKN010000287.1, read on the forward strand.
TCCTGTCCCGCTATAAGCTTACCCTTAAAAAACGTTTCAAGTTTCATAACATGTTCAGTGCTTAACCTGTTAAAGAAATCATAGCTGTATTTTAGAGACGTTCCCGAATATGCCGATACGGCCACATTGCTCCACTGCTTCTGTGCCGAAAGGGCATACTCTACCCTGTAGTTCTGATATATCAGCATGAGCGAAAGATCGTTGTCTTCGACCGCAAGGCATGCTTCCTTCACATCCCCGTATTCAGAAAAAGGATATGCAAAACATCTGTCCATATTCAGGTCAGTTCCGTCGGGAAGACCTATTTTTTCGGTATAGATATCGTCAGTCCTTAAGTTATCGAGATACCCGGCAAAACGAAGCGCATCCCCCGGTGCCATCGCAAATGTAACCTTCATATTTTCCTCCAAAAACGCCAACGGACCCTGCGGCCCGCTGGCGCCATAATCATTTATTCGTTATGAACTGATCATTAATTGTTCAATCAGTCGTCATCATCGTCGGTATCATGGTTTCCGCTGCCTGAACCAAAACCGCCTAAGAGCTCATCTTCATCATCGTCATCATGAATGATATCGTTAGGATCTATGGTGTAGTTAGGTGTGATCTGACAGGTGGCGGTTATACCTGAATCCGATACAGCTGTGATAACCAGAGGATCATCTCCAAAGAAGGTAGCTCTGAAGCATCCTTCTTCTTCATGTGTCATATCTACGATATCAACATCTCCTTCATCTACATACTTAAGCTTGATGGGATCTGTATAATCGGGATCGAGATCCTTAAATGTAAGATCTATAGTGCTTCCGAATTCTGTAACAACATATTCGCTCTTTGCGAAGTCAAGGCTCTTTAAGGGTTCATATACTACTACGTTTATTGTTGTAAGCAGTTTATCCTGATAGTCGTAAATTCCTACTGTAGTCTTGCCTTTTGACAGAACCTTGATAGCTATGGAACCCTGTGTGCATTCATCTGCTACGAGTTCAGCTACGCCGTCATCAGCAACCTTTGCAGAATAAGTAGCGTCTTTAGGAGTCATCTTGAAAGGTATGCTGTAAGTTTTGTTCATATAAATAGTGGGGTTGATATATACATCCGCATCAGCCTTGATCTTCTTAACAGGCTTGCATACATATATTATGAAGGAAAGTTCATCTTCGCTGATGCTGGTCTTTACAGTAACTTCAGCGGTTCCGTATCCGATGGCCTTTATACCCTTTTTGGTAATTTTTACAATACTCTTACTGTCTGTCGACCAGATCAGTTTATTATACTTCTTCTCAGATACAGAGAATACAGGCTTAACCTTCTGACCCTTCTTTAAGGTGTACTCATCATTTCCGTCTTCGCCAAGTGACAGTGTAGCATCAAGTGCTGCCTGGTAAAGTTCTCTCTTTGCTTCCTTATCTTTTAACTTTTTAGCTGCCTTTTCGCTAGTATCAGCTTTTTCCTTAAGCTCAGCTATCTCTTTGTCCAGAGCTTCGATATTCTGCTCTACTTCTTTTTTCGTAAGACTCTTCTTTCCTGCCTTAACGCTTACGGTTCCGACAACAGCTACAGCCATCATACATACCAGAGCACATACAAAAAGCTTGATTGTCTTTGAAATAACAGATTTCTTCATACTCAATACCTCCTCTTAAAAAACATAAAAAGCATCGTAACTAAAGAGGGTACGATGCTTCTAATCAATCTCAAGTCCGGCAACTGGCTGACATAGAAAACATCCGTGTAATTCTTTAGTCCCTAATAGCTTTGCGTCACATCTTTTCAGATGCTTTGCTAAATATTCTTCTAACAACGTATGAACAGTATACACTATATTGTGCACAAAGTCAAGTCATTTTTATCATATCCCATAAAAAAATTTTTGACCTCACCCGGAAAATATGATATGATGCTAAGGTCAAAAGTCCAAAAGCCGTTCAAGCTTGCTTGAAAAGGCTTTGAGACTTTCGACCGCCCAAACACCGAGAAGTAGCGATTTCCCTTGGAAAATCGCGGGATTCGAGGTGTTTGCAGGATTGCGAGAGTTGCTCGCAACGAAGCAATCCGTGGCATCAGTTGGGACAAAACTCACGAGTAAACATAAGTCACGAAAGGAAAAAATATGGAGCGTTTTATAATAACCACGGAATGTTATATAAGGAAGGGCGACAAAATGCTCTTCATCCATAAAGGCGGCAGGGACCTGAATACCGGAAAGTATCTGGGGATAGGCGGCCATATGGAAAAGGGCGAGTCTCCCGTAGAATGTATGTTAAGAGAAATCTATGAAGAGACCGGTATAAAAAAGGAAGAACTCTCGCGCTTCCGTATGCGTGCAGTCATCACCTTTGTGAATCCTGTATACGAAGACGAATATATACATCTTTTTGAGGCTGATTATACGGGAGACCGCGATCCTGCCGCAACAGACTGCAATGAGGGAAAACTGCAGTGGGTCGATATCCGTGATATATACAATCTTCCTCTATGGGAAGGCGACAAGCGCATGTTTGACGAGATGTTCAGGGATGACAGATTCTTCACGATGAAGCTTGTATATGACGGCGATGATTTAAAAGAAGTAACGGTAGATTAAGAAAGAGGACAAAAACATGGCACAAAAGAAAAGCGAAAACGCAGCAAAAAGGCTTGCAAAATTTATAAAGAACGCGGTATCCCCATATCATACCGTGGAGGAATCCCGGAAAATGTTTGAGACCGCCGGATTTTTGGAACTGGCTCTTGATAAAGAATGGAAAGTAAAAGAAGGCGTAAAGTATTATTGTCTTCCTTTTATGACTTCACTGTTTGCTTTTTCCATACCCAAAAGCGCAGGTTCAAAGAAAAACCTGCCAATCCATATTGCGGCGGCACATACGGATTTTCCGTGTCTTCATATAAAACCCGTAGCCGAACTGGAGACAAAAGGGTATATGCGAATAAATACCGAAATCTACGGCGGACCCATTCTAAATACATGGCTTGACAGGCCCCTCTCGATAGCCGGCAGGGTGCTCATGAAGAGCAAGGATATATACGCTCCCCGTGAGATAATCGTGAATTTCAAACGTCCGGTCCTTACCATACCGAATCTGGCTATACACTACAACAGGGATGTAAACGACGGTGCAAAGCTCACCAAACAGAACGATATGCTTCCCCTGCTTGGAATGTTGAATGACAAGCTGAGCAAGAATTCCTATTTTCTCGATATGCTGGCAAAAGAAATAAAAGAGAAGAAAGAGGATATCCTTGACTTCGATCTCTATGTATATAATGCCGAGGAACCCGCATTTATCGGAATGAATAATGAAATGCTCTCATCTCCGAGACTGGATAATATCACATCCTGTCTGGCACTGACCGAAGGACTGATAGGTGCCTCGGCAAAAAGCTCTAATGAACAGCTCAGCGTAACAGCTCTCTTCGATAATGAAGAAATAGGTTCCGAGACAAAGCAGGGTGCCGATTCGGAACTTCTGCGCGTGATACTCCGGAAGATATACAGAAGCCTCGGTAAAGACGAAATATGTCTCGATGCCGATATCCGCAAGGGCTTCCTGCTGAGCGTCGACGTGGCTCATGCTCTTCATCCCGCAAAGTCAGAGAAATACGATCCCGTAAACAATATGCGTATGGGTGACGGTGTAACATTAAAGCTCAGCGCAAATCAGAGATATACTTATGACGGCGTGGCTGTGGCATGCATCCAGCAGCTCTGTGAAAAGAACGGGATAAAGTACAGGAAGTTCGTAAACAATTCGGATATGCCGGGCGGCGGAACTCTGGGTCCGATCATATCCTCCCACCTTCCCATGTACACTGTCGATATAGGTGTTCCGATACTTGCCATGCATTCCGCCAGAGAGCTTATGGGCGAAGCCGACCAGGAAGAACTGAAAAAACTGATCACGGCATTTTTCTCATAACCGGTGCGAAAAAACAACCCGTTATCCCTGCTTTTTGCGGGCAGCATAACGGGTTTATTTATTTCTGCGGCGTAGTTTTTTACAGTATATCGATGTATTCACCTGCAAGCGCTTTGTTCATGCTTCGTACTGCACAGAACTTGCCACACATAGAACAGGTATCTTCATGCTCGGGCGCGCGCGAATCCCTGATGGCTTTCGCTGTTTCGGGGTCAATGGAACATTCCCACTGCTTTTCCCAGTCAAATGTACGTCTGGCTTCCGCCATCTCGTTGTCTTTGTCCATAGCATGTGGTATATGTTTTGCTATATCCGCAGCATGAGCTGCTATACGTGACGCGATTATGCCCTGCTTAACATCGTCCACATTCGGAAGTGCCAGATGTTCGGCAGGCGTAACATAGCATAGGAACGCAGCTCCGGCCGATGCGGCTATGGCTCCTCCTATAGCAGAAGTGATATGATCATATCCGGGCGCTATATCGGTCACAAGAGGTCCGAGTACATAGAAAGGCGCTCCCATACAGATTGTCTGCTGGATCTTCATATTTGCTTCTATCTGATCGAGAGGCATATGTCCCGGTCCTTCCACCATGACCTGAACATCTTTTTCCCATGCTCTTTTGGTAAGTTCTCCCAGTCTTACAAGCTCTTCTATCTGGCATACATCGCTTGCGTCTGCCAGACATCCGGGTCTGCAGGCATCTCCTAAAGAGATAGTTACATCATACTCTCTGCAGATATCCAGTATCTCATCAAAATATTCATAGAACGGATTTTCTTCTCCAGTCATGCTCATCCATGCAAATACAAGAGAGCCTCCGCGGGAAACTATATTCATCTTTCTCTTGTGTTTCTTTATCTGATCGATTGTTTTTCTGGTGATCCCGCAATGAAGCGTTACAAAATCCACTCCGTCTTCGGCGTGTAATCTTACAACATCTATGAAGTCCTTCGCTGTAAGTGTGGCAAGATCCCTCTGATAATGTATAACACTGTCATATACCGGAACGGTTCCTATCATGGCAGGACATTCCGATGTCAGCTTCCTTCTGAACGGCTGTGTGTTTCCGTGGGATGACAGATCCATTATAGCTTCGGCTCCCATATCCACAGCTGCCATAACCTTCTGCATCTCTATATCATAGTCTTTGCAGTCACGTGACACTCCGAGGTTTACGTTTATCTTGGTCCTGAGCATCGAACCTACACCGTTCGGTTCGATACAGGTATGCAGCTTGTTCGCGCATATGGCTACCTGTCCTTTTGCCACAAGGTCCCTGATCTCTTCCTCACTGCGATATTCCTTTTTTGCCACGGCCTTCATTTCCGGTGTTATGATACCGCGTCTTGCAGCATCCATCTGTGTTGTGTACTCTCTCATTTTCCGATTCCTTTCATGCTGATTTTTACGATACAACGATCCTGTAATTATGCATCATTGGACCGCTGCCTTTTCCGAGGTCAAGCATAGCGCTCAGAGCTCCCGATATATAATCTTTTGCTTCCTGTACCGCTTTTTTAAGGGGCATCCCTTTAGCAAGGTTCGAGGCTATGGCAGACGATAATGTGCAGCCCGTCCCATGTGTATTGGGGTTATTTATACGTTTTCCCTCAAACCATGTAAAGCGCTCTGTTTTTCCCGGACCGTCTTCCCCTGTCTTTGACAGTTTGTTATACAAAAGATCATTGGCATCATTTACATTATGCCCGCCTTTTAGCAGTACGGAACAATCATAATCCGTGCCTATCTTCTCAGCAGCCTTCTGCATGGATGCCGCATCTTTTATGACCATTCCCGACAGTATCTCGGCTTCAGGTATGTTGGGTGTTGCTACTGTAGCAAGCGGCAGCAGTTCCGACCTTAAAGTTTCCATGGCATCTTCTTTTAACAGTCTCGAGCCGCTGGTAGCCACCATGACGGGATCCACCACGATGTTTTTTGCTCCGTAATATTTTAAAGTCCCGGCTATCACTTTTATCAGCGCGCTGTCCGATACCATCCCTATCTTCACCGCATCCGGGAATATATCTTCAAACACTGCATCCAGCTGAAGTTTTAGGAAATCGGGAGTAACCTCAAAGATTCCCCGTACGCCGGTCGTGTTCTGCGCAGTGAGAGCGGTAATGGCACTCATGCCGTAAACACCATTCATAGTCATTGTTTTAAGATCGGCCTGAATGCCGGCACCTCCGCAGGAATCGCTCCCAGCGATCGACAATACAGTTTTCATGTCATTCCTTTCTCATATCAAAGCCCCAGTTTCTGCCGCATGCTTTCAGACAGCTCTTTTGCGGCTTTTTCCGGATCATCAGCCTTCATGATCGCCGAAACCACGCATATTCCGGATATCGGTATACCTTTAAGCACATCAATATTGTCCTTGTTCAATCCTCCTATGGCATTTGCCGGGATAGGAACCGCTTTTAATATATCTGTCAGAGTAGCTGTTGACGTAATGGTTGTCTTTACATGGGTAGTGGTCGGAAATATGGCTCCTACCCCCAGATAATCCGCTCCGTTCTCATATGCTTCTCTCGCCTGTTCAACCGTTTTTGCGGTAGCTCCGATGATCTTGTCCGGACCGAGTATTTTTCTCGCAATATCTACCGGCAGGTCGCTCTGCCCCAGATGTATTCCTTCCGCGCCGGATGCCATGGTTATGTCAAGTCTGTCATCTATGATCAACGGCACATTATACTTTAAGGTAAGCTCATGCACTGCTCCGGCAAGTTCCAGATATTCCCTGGCGGTTCTGTCTTTTTCGCGCAGCTGCAGCAGTGTCACGCCGCCTTTCAGCGCTTTTTCTACACGTACGAGAAATTCTTCTCCTGCGTAATCGGTGCTGTCGGTTATGAAATATAATCTTGAATTGAATTTAGGCATATCGTTCTTTCTTCCTGTAAAATATTTTCCGCTTATTTCGTTGTTTTTATCCTGATCCCGGAGGATATCTCTTCATCAGTTATGGTGGAAAGCTTATCAAGAAGGTTCACTCTGAAAGTCCCGCTTCCCTTGTCCGTTTCGGCAAGTTCTCCGCAGATACCAAACATAACACTTGCAGCCACTG
>JAEEKN010000288.1 GCA_016282435.1 Lachnospiraceae bacterium
CATGCTGCCTCCTTTCAAAGACTCTCTTAATATAGCACGTTTCTTATAGGGGTGCAATATAATACTACATATGTTTCATATAAACCCAAGAAAATGTTTCTTTTTTTGTTTTTGAGGCTTGAAAAAAACAAAAAACGGATATATTATAGCAACACCAAAGAATCAAATCCGGCGATTCTTAGCAAACAACAAAAAAACAGCTCTCAAAACGAATTGGTAGAGGCTCTATACATTCAACATACATAATACGGAAGGGTTTGGCTTTATGAACATTCAAGAAGCTATTGAACATGCAATAAGAGGGAACGCTGTTTTATTTGTTGGATCTGGTTTTTCCTGTGGAGCTTGTAAAAAAAATAAAGAGAGAATAAAGAATGCAGAGGACTTTTCTGCACAACTCAGCAAAGAATTATATGGAAAGGACGAAAAGCTTCCTCTCTCTGAAGTGGCATCAGACTATTATACTAAATTTGGTCCGCAAAGATTACGGTCTCTCGTAATTCAAGAGTTTAGCGCTGTCGAAACGACAGAGGAACAAAGAGGTGTTTGTTCCCTAAATTGGAGACGAATCTATACAACAAATTATGATAATGTTGTTGAACAATGCTGCATAGCAAACGGCAAAACAATCTCGGCAGTAACGCCAGATCAACCTTCTTCCCATCAAAATGGATTGATTTGTGTTCACTTCAATGGATATATAGAATCATTAAGCCCGAGGAAAGAAATATTATCACAATTGAGATTATCAGAGGAAAGTTATTTGTCTCGCAGCATCGCAGAAGATGAATGGTTTATTCAATTCAGAACAGATGTAAACTTATCAAAAGCAGTTCTTTTTATAGGCTTTTCTGTTCCACAGAATGATATTGAAATATCTCGACTTTTGTTTGCGAATCAGGAAACCAGGGAAAAATGTGTTTTTATTATTGGGGGAAATGCTTCCGACCGGGAAATCAGAAGATTAGAGCGTTTCGGAACAGTTTATCCAATAGAGACATATGGTTTCTGGGACATAGCTAAAAAAATAGTGCCGCTTTTCCAAGACAATGACAATCATCCTCATATAGGGTGGGCCTTAAAACAATTTATTTTGCCAACTCAGTCCCCCGTTGTTACTGGATCAGATATCGAAGATTTGTTTTTTAGAAGCATTGTAAAGAACAATAAAATAACGACGCCGGGATACCTAATCCACAGAGCAGAGGAAAACACCGTTGTTGATGCAATAAAGCAAGGCGCTGACGTCATCTTGCTCTCATCCGATATTGCGGACGGAAAAACAATCCTTGCACTGCAGATTATCACGGATGTCGTTCAAGATGGAGGGGCGGCATTTCTAATGCATTCATTCAACGAGATGTTGCCAAATGAATTAAATGAGCTTGGAGCAATTAAAAACCGTGTAATTGTTTTTATCGACAACTTTATAGATTACTACGAGGATTTAATTGGATTAATTAAAACAAAATCTGAAAATATAACCTTTTTATTGACAATGGATGGATTTGCCTATGACAGTTATTATGGAAGAATCAAAAATGATTTTTCTAATATGAACTACTATCACTATGTTTGTTCCATGTTGGATGAAAATGGAATAGAACAAGTCTGTCAAAGATTGGATACTATTGCCGGATGGGGAACAAGGCAAGGGGAGTCCTACAGTGCCAAAAAGGGCTTTTTAACCGGTCGCAATTGCAACGCAAAACTAAGTGCGATTATATTGGCTTTATATGACAATCCTCAAATTGGCAACAAAATCAAAGCTCCCTATCTGCGGTTGTCAAACGACAAAAACGTACAGCAACTTGTGATTGCAGTCTTTATTTTGTCCCTGTTACGCATACGAGCAAATCAAATATATGAGATTATAACAAGTTCTTTCGGTCCTAAAGCGTTAGACGCTGCACCTGCCGAGATTCGTTATTATCTTGATCCGACAACGATAGAATTAAAAGGATCCTGTACTTCAATTGCCTGGTTCATTTTACGAAGTGAGAATCCGCTAAAAATAGTTGATGTTCTTTGCAAACTTGTCCGATATCTGCACGAGAGCCAAAGGTATGAAAAAACAAGAGAGGCTTTAATTACATTTGGGAAACTGCAGAGGATTTTCAGCGATTCCAACCGCTTTACTGCTCTTTTGGACTATTATTCCAAATTACAATTATCCCTCAACAATGATCCGCTGTTCTGGCTTCAGTTTGCCATATGCAGGAATGCAATGAAAGACTATGATAATGCAGAACGTTATTTTGCCGCAGCATATTCGCTGGCCGCACAAGATAGAAGTTTTAACACATTTCAATTAGACAATGCACATGCGTCATTCCTTCTGGACAGAAGCTTAAATCTGTCTTCCGCCGAAGCAATCTCTGATTTCTTTAAAGCTCATTCCAATGTTGAAAAAGAGCTGCAAAGTCATGAAAGCAGATATATGTATTATCCATACCGCACAGCAAGACGATATCTTTCTTTTTACAATAAGCATTATCGCCATTTAATACCAGAGCATCAAAATCAGTTTGTCGCTTGTTGCAGATATGTTTTGGATCATGTTGAACGCATCCCAGTAGATGTTATCAGAAGCAACAAAGATTTATTGACATGCAAGAAAAACCTTCGAGAAATAATACATAGGACATGCTACAGATAAGTTTTTTATTGTTTCCGTAGCAAAAACACTATGCTGTCGATCTCGGATTGCGCCGACATCTTCTTGGCGGACAGTATCAGGATGTGGGGCATATCCTGGAGAACGTGGTCTATCTGGAACTGCTGAGACGCGGGAGCAAAGTGTATGTAGGAAAAGTCGGCGGACTTGAGATCAATTTCGTGGTGGAGAACTCCAATGGAACGGTATATTGCACCCCGTTAAGAGACGTGCTATATTAAGAGAGTCTGTGAAAGGAGGCGACC
>JAEEKN010000289.1 GCA_016282435.1 Lachnospiraceae bacterium
ATCCTATGAACTTAGTGATTTTACGAGAGATAACGAAAAAAAGATAAAAAAGATGATTTCATAATTTGCATTAAAAGTGTCAATAAGAATAATTCCACACTTATATTCGCCACACTGTTTATCCTCAAATGAAAAAGCTGTCGGAATGAAAATGACAAGGCTTTTTGAAAAGTACAGAAGGATTGCGAAAGAGAAAAAATTTTGAAAGGTCACTTGCCAAGGTAACTGCACGTTTGCCGGATTAATTGCACGTTTAGTCTAGCCTCAGAAAATAAGATGCTTTTGAATGGTTTTGTGGACATATGCGGTTTTCGGTTGCCGTGCTATTCTTTGTTGATCTCACCTGTGGCGATGGCATTGTTGACCCACAGCTTAAGAGAATCTATGGCAAGGGACAGTTTATTAAGAGAATCCTGGATCTCGGTAAAATCAGGCATCTCATCTTCCGTGAGTTTTCCGTCAGCAGATATTTCTATCAGACGGTCTTTACTCTTGGAGACCTGATTAAGTGTGGCCAGCATTTCTAACGTGATATGCGGAAGATCCTTCACTTCTACTTCGGGCACATATTTCTGCCCGATCTCACATTCATGGGAACAATAGTAATTGCATATGGCGGGATTCTTGTAGCACTCGGCCATAAGGAGCACCTCGTCCGGATGAGGTGCGGATTTGGTCTCGATCTTGTATATCCGGTCGGCTGAGATGCATCCCATTTTCTCAGAAGCTGCCTCACGCGTAAGGCCGGCTGCTTCCCTGCTGGTAAAATATATGTTCTTGTCCTCTTTGACTGATCTGTTCCCCATAGTGCCTCCATTTTCGCCAAAACGACTGAATTAACATATGCCAATTCGGTCATGCAACGCTTTAGTGTAGAACACAATCATTATAGTATATAACTATCAAAAAGAAAACGTACGGGTCATATGAAAGGGTAGAAGATGGGCATGGAAGAAAGAATGAGACTGGTTCGGATGATCGAGAAGATGTCGGAAGAACCGGAGTATTGCAAAAGGCTCGGGATAGTCAATGTATCCAGGATAAAAACAGGTAACGGCAACCGAGCCGGTGGGAGTAAACAGATCAGGTCATAGGAAGGGAGAAGGCGTATGTTTATTTTGACATTGTTGGTTATTTGGGTAGTGTGGAAACTCTGTATGGTAGGTATCAGGCTGACATGGGGAATACTGAGGTTCTTGTGCAGTATCATCCTGTTTCCGGCGATCGTATTCGGACTGGTAGCCGCAGGACTGCTGTATCTGGCTTTACCGGTAGTTCTGGTGGTCGCATTTATCGCAGTGATAGCAGGCGCATTGGGCAGGAATACAGTTGAGTCACCGAACGTCTGACATACAGTACTTTATGGAAAAATGATATGATATAGACTTAACAGGGCTTTACCCGTCGCCATAACAGCCGGGCAGAGCCCTTTTTCCGTGCAGGTTCCGGTCATCCCGGGATCCTGCGGTCGAGGCAACATTTTTTTCGTATATGCGAGGTTGGATTTCTGATATAATTGCTTTAACGGCATGAACAGGTCTGCCAAAACCAAAATGAGATTGCCGTAAAGGCAGTATGAGGGTATATCAATGAAGAAAGAAAAAGCGATCCTGATAAGATGAGAGTGACAAAGGGCTACCGGCACGGCCGGCATAAGGAGATGTTATGAGCCGCGTCGTTGGGCGGGGCCGGTGATGGCCTTAGTAGGTTGCTTACAGTCGGATCGCGCATCAGGGAATGCCGCGATCGTGTATATGGGAAGGGATTGAGTATGAGTGTATCGCCGGGAATAATAGAGGTCGATCTTCATGGCCTGAGGGTCGAAGAAGCGATCAAAAAGGTCAAAAGCGAAGTGAACAAAGCATCCAAGTCTGTGTATATAATCAAAATCATACACGGCTATCACGGCGGAACGAGGATCAAAGAAGCCATCGAAGATGAATTCTCATATGGCCGCAGCAGTAAGGTAAAGAGCATCCGCCCGGGATGGAATCCCGGTGTCACGGAACTGGTATTGAGGGATATATGATCAATTCGGAATGGATATCAGCTAAAGACGAGCTGGTGAATTCGATAGTGAGCCTTGGATTCCCGAAAGAACTGGGCGATGAGGTTGCCAGGAATCCAGGCAGCCCGAAAGCCATGCAGAGGATGAATGCATATCTGCACTACGTGAAGCATTAGAGGGAAAAATATGGACTTTGAGGCATTCGTGAGCGATATACACAGACACTCCTGGACGGTATATGGAGCCGAAGTATACGAGGACGGGATGCTGACCCATTCTTTCGGGGATACCGATGACAATCTGTATGATATCTATTCTGTGACAAAGACGATCCTTTCCTTTGCCGTAGCGATCGCAACGGATGAAGAGAAATTTGATCTAAACAGATCGATACTTTATTATCTGCCGAATGAGAGGCTTGAAGGGATGAGCGATGAGCAGAAAGAGGTGTTCGGCCGGATATCGATATACCGTTTCCTTACGATGTCTGTGGGTGACCTTCCTTTTCGCCCGGAAGGAGACAGCTATCTTGATTTTGCACTGAATTGCAAGATCTCCGCGCCCGATGAAAAGATATTCAACTACAGTAATATAAGCGCGTATCTGGTCGGAGTGGCGCTGACGGAAGCGCTGGGAAGGGATCTTGGCGCGTTCATAGAAGAGAGGATATTTGCACCGCTTGGGATAGACCGCTACGAGTACAGCAGATGCCCGGAAGGTTATTTCTACGGCGCCTCAGGTGCCAAGCTGACTGTGAATGAACTCAGCAGGCTCGGTCTGCTCCTGTACAACAGGGGCGTATATGAGGGAAAAAGAATCCTCTCTGAGAGATACGTAGACGAAGCGACTTCTGTTCAGCAGATGAACAGGGAAGGCGGCTACGGATATTTCATATGGAAATACCAAGACGGATTCAGTATAAACGGAAAATGGGGACAAAAGTGCTATGTGCTCCCCGACAGAAAGATAATGGTCTCGTTTTTGGCGCACCTTGAGGAAGACTCGCAGCTTCTGCGCGAGAGCATGGAGAGACATATATTGGGGATTGGTTAAACAGTTTAAGTACAGGATTGCTCCGTAGCTTTTTTCATAGGGGATGATTCGGAAGCATAGAGTATTCTGATGCGGATTTTCACAATGCAGTGGATGACTACTGTGATACTTGTCTGAATAATACCATGGAATGATAATATATTGGAATTAGCCAAAGGGATGTATATATGAAAAAGGATGATAAAACGAATGTAATGAGGGTTCTCGACAGCAAGAAGATAAGTTACGAGAGCCATACATATGAACCGGATGCGACTTTGACAGGTGCAGAGATCGCTGCGATCCTGGGAGAGGATGCTTCCCATGTGTTCAAGACACTTGTGACTCAGGGAAAAACCGGGGGATACTAAGTGTTTGTAGTGCCCGTAGAAGCTGAGCTGGATCTGAAGAAGGCGGCTAAGGCATCGGGTGAAAAATCGATAAGCATGATCAAACAAAAGGATCTGCTTCCGTTAACAGGCTACATACACGGTGGTTGCTCCCCTGTGGGCATGAAGAAGCAGTTTCCGACATTTATTCATGAGACTGCGACGGGATATGACAAGATCTTTG
>JAEEKN010000290.1 GCA_016282435.1 Lachnospiraceae bacterium
AGCGTGTATTGCAGTTGATAACAATGATCTCTCGGTAATGCTCATCTATCAGAACTACAGAGTGGAATATGTGCTGTCGGCCCAGAAGCAGTGGAGAAGCGTTGAGGTGTCGGCATTCTCCGGTATGGCTTTGAAATACAATTATGACTTTTTCAACCGGCTAAAATCAGAGCAGGTGAAGGAGCTTGAGACCTTCTTTAAAGGAAAGCTTATAGCCGGGCAGGATAATCTATACAGTATGCTTGGCAGCGGAGCCTCGGATCCAAACTTCTTAAGAAATTATATATATAAGATATCCCTAAAATAAGGTAGAAAGGGACGGTTCTCGTGACAGAGGATCGTCTCTTATTTTTTTGGTTGTTCACACTTTTTTCATCAATTAATCACTTTCGATTCATGAAACTCCTTTAATTTATATACATAACGCAGACACAAAACATGCGAGGAGGTGAGAATGATATGGATTATAGGCATGAATTAAAGCTTGAGATTAACTACCCGGATATGCTCCAGATAAGACAGCGACTAAGAGCTGTGGCTTATCCGGATTCACATGCAATAGATGGAAAATACTTGATAAGAAGTCTTTATTTTGACAATCTGTATGACAAGGTATTGATGGAGAAAGTAAACGGATTATCCAGGCGGGAGAAATTCCGAATCAGATATTATAATGGAGATACCTCGGTTATACATCTGGAAAAGAAAAGTAAGATAGACCGATTAGGTAATAAGCAAAGTGCTTCGCTGACAAAAGAGGAAGCACAGAGTATAGTCGATGGAAACATAGACTGGATGGCGGAATCAAAATACCCGGTTGTAAAGGAATTATATTCCAAGATGAAAATTCAGGGGCTGGCTCCAAAGACCATAGTTGATTATACCAGAGAGCCGTTTATTTTCCCGGCAGGCAATGCCAGGGTTACTATGGATTATAATATAAGAAGCGGAATGTATTGCACCGATTTCCTTAATCCGGATTGTGTGACCGTACCCGTTTCGGAATCAATAATACTGGAAGTAAAATGGGACAGTTTCCTGCCTGATATCATCAGGGATGCAATAGCACTCGAGGACAGGCGTGAAGGAGCATTTTCAAAGTATGAAGCCTGTAGAATTTATGGGTAGAAAAAATATTTACATATTATAAAGGAGAGCATAGATGAAAACAGCAGCTTTTTTAGCAACAACCTTCAGTGACATTTTTAAGTCAAACTTTTTAGAGAACATTACCAGTGTCAGTATCCTGGATATGGTAGTAGCCATCGTACTGGCATTCGGTATGGGTATGTTTATTTTCCTTGTATATAAGAAGACTTATTCGGGCGTTATGTATTCAGCCAGTTTTGGCACAACGCTTGTCGCCTTGACCATGATCACAACAGTAGTAATACTTGCTGTAACAAGCAATGTAGTTCTTTCCCTTGGTATGGTCGGCGCCCTTTCTATAGTACGATTCCGTACAGCAATTAAAGAACCCCTTGATATTGCCTTCCTTTTTTGGTCAATAGCTGTAGGAATCGTACTGGCAGCCGGCATGATACCTCTGGCAGTAGTAGGAAGTGTTGTTATCGGAGTCATTATGTTAGTATTTGTTAATAGAAAATCACACAGCAATCCCTATATCGTAGTACTTCGTTGCAACGGTCACGACAGTGAGACAAAGGCTAAGGCATTTCTTAACGGAAAGACCGAAAGATGTGTTATAAAGAGCAAGACAGTCCAGAAGGGATCTGTAGAAGTGAATATGGAGATCCGTCTCAAGGATGATAATACCGATTTTGTCAATGAACTAGCAGGCATCGATGGTGTACAGAGTGCAGTCCTTGTAAGTTATAATGGAGACTATATGGGATAAAGATAATATTCACGTCATCCGGCGTCAAGCCGGATGGTTTATGAGTGGGATTTGTCCTGCTGTGAATAGTATCGTAATATTACTAGGAGGAACGATATATGTCATCACATAAAAATATAGATAAGATATGCGTAAGCATTGTAGCCGTTACGCTGATCATAACTATATTGTTCTGTAATGGAAAAGCTTACGGCATAGAGACCTATACCAGAACTCTCGGTTATGAAAACAGGCTTTTTGATAATTCCAAAGTGCATACGATCGATATCGTAATTGATGACTGGGATGGTTTTATCGAGACCTGCGAGAGTGAGCAGTATGCGGTATGTAACGTGTTTATCGATGGTGAGCTGATAAAGAAAGTCGGTATCAGAGGAAAAGGAAATACTTCGTTAAGTTCTGTGAAGAACATGGGCAGCAGCCGTTACAGTTTTAAGATTGAATTTGATCAGTATGATAATACCAAGAGCTATCATGGTCTGGATAAATTATGCCTGAATAATATAATACAGGATAACACTTATATGAAGGATTATCTCGCTTATACTCTTATGAATGAATTTGGCGTGGATGCTCCTCTGTGCAGCTTTGCTTATGTTACGGTTAACGGCGAGGACTGGGGTCTGTACCTGGCAGTTGAAGCCATAGAGGATTCTTTCCTTCAGAGAAATTATGGATCTGAAAGCGGTGATCTCTATAAGCCGGACTCCTTGAGTTTTGGTGGCGGTGGTCCCGGAAACGGTAAAGATTTCAGCATGAGCGATTTCATTAATGAGAATTTCGGTACTGAGGATTCTGACGAAGAAGAATCTGATGACGATGACACAGAGGCCGGAGATTCAAAGGAAACGGGAAATAACGGAAGGAGCGATATGTTCCCGCCAATGGGTGATGGCAACTTTGGAGACTTTGGTGAGTTCGGCGATTTTGGTGGCGGCGGCTTTGGAATGGGCAGCGATGATGTTAAGTTAAAATATATCGATGATGACCCTGACAGTTATTCAAATATTTTTGGTAATGCTAAAACTACAGTTACCACAGCAGATAAAAACAGACTGATAAGCTCATTAAAAGCACTTTCCGAGCAATCAGATATTGAAAATACAGTTGATGTGGATGAGGTAATAAGGTATTTCGTAGTTCACAATTTCCTTTGCAACGGTGACAGTTATACAGGATCTATGATACATAATTATTATCTCTATGAGAAAAGCGGGCAGCTTAGCATGATCCCTTGGGATTATAACCTGGCTTATGGATCGTTCAGTGGCGGAAATGCATCCTCTTCCGTAAATGCAGCGATTGATGATCCGGTTTCAGGGGATATGAGTGACCGTCCTATGGTATCATGGATATTTGATATCGAAGAATATACTGAGCTTTATCATGAGTATTTCCGTGAATTCTTAAACGGTGTTGACTTTACTCAGATGATAGAAGACACTGCGGCATTGATAGATGAATATGTGCAGAAAGATCCTACCAAGTTCTGTACTTATGAAGAATACCTGACCGGCGTAGAGGCTATAAAGCAGTTCTGCGAGCTCCGTAAAGAATGCGTACAGGGTCAGTTGGACGGTACTATCCCTTCTACCTCTGCTGGTCAGAGTGCTGACAGCTCATCACTGATAGATACCAATGGTCTAAATACTTCCGACATGGGATCCATGGGTAACGGAGGTGGATTTGGCGGCGGAAACAACCGTGGCGGATTCGGCGGCGGTATGCCCGGCGGTTTTGG
>JAEEKN010000291.1 GCA_016282435.1 Lachnospiraceae bacterium
AGGATTATGAGAAATATATCCGGGGAGCAAACTGTGATATAATATACCTTATCACGTCTGATGTTACACCTGAGGAGCGTTTCCTTATACAGAAAAAATACGAGACAGAAAAAGACTATACTTTTTATAAGTCAGACGAAGAATTAAGAGAAGGGGCAGAATATATCGTAGAGCAGAGTAAACTCATGAAGGAGCAGTGTGAAAAGTATAATATAACATATTATGAAACTGCTCATAACCGAGAGCAGGTTATACGGAAACTGATTGAAGAGCGTGTAGACGGAGATAATTGGAATATTTCACTAAGATAAAAGATTTGTAGGAGGAAAAGTATAATGATCAGATTTGCTGATATGCCTTATAACCGCCCTGATATCGAGGGCTTGAAAAAAACCATGATGGAAGAGACAGAAAAGGTTATAAAGGCAAAAAACTATTCTGAAGTGCGTGAAGCCTTCTTTAAAGTTCAGGAAAAGTTTGATGAGGGGGAGACTCTGTATACGATCGCAAGTATTCGGAATACGATGAATACAGAAGACGAGTATTATGATGCGGAAGTTCTTTGGCTCCAAGAGGAAATGGCACGCATGATACCGGTTCAAAATGCTTGGAATAAAGCTCTGACGGAATCTGTCTTTCGGAAGGATTTTGAGAATGAATTTGGGAGCCAGCTGTTTAAAATCATGGATGCATCTCTTATGACAGAAGATGAGAGGATAGTCCCTGAAACGATAGAGGATGGTGAGATAACACAGGAATATGTTAAAACTGTGGCCCAGGCAAGTACTGAGTTAAACGGTGAAAAGTGTAACTTCTACGGTTTACTTAAGCATATGGAAAGTACTGACAGGCAGGAGAGAAAAAATGCCTTTGAGGCGTGGGCTGCACTGTACGAAAAAATCAGTCCCAGTCTTGATGCTCAGTATTCTAAACTGGTAGGTCTTAGGGATGCATCGGCAAGAAAAATGGGCTTTAAATCGTATACGGATATGGCATATATTATGCGGAACAGGTTTGATTATACCCAGGAAGATGCCGCCCGTTTTAGAAAACAGATACTGGAGATTGTAACACCCGCCGTAACAAAGATACGAGACAGGCAAAGAGCCCGTATTGGAGTGGATAAACTGAAGTACTACGATGAAGCTTTAAAATTTCCGGAAGGAAACGCAAAACCGATAGGAACCACACAGGAGCTTGTTGATAAGGCTCAAAAGATGTACCGATCAATGAGCAAAGAAACCGATGAATTCTTTGACTTTATGAAAGAATACCAGCTGTTTGACCTTGAAACCCGTCCCGGGAAACATATGGGTGGATATATGACGCGCTTACCTTCATTTAAAGCGCCGTTCATCTTTTCAAACTTCAATGGGACTCTGGCAGATGTGGATGTGCTTACCCATGAAGCCGGGCATGCATTCCAGGGCTATATTTCAATGCGCAGCATACCCATAACTGAATTATGCGGATCGACTTCGGAGATCAATGAGGTTCATTCCATGTCTATGGAACACTTTGCATACCCCTGGATGGAATCCTTCTTTGGACCTAATGCTGAGAAATATAGGATCACGCATCTGGTTGCAGCTACCTGTACCATCCCATATCTGGTGAGCGTTGATGAATTTCAGCATAGAGTTTATGCAGATCCTAAAATGGATGCAACGGAGCGCAGGAAAGTATGGCGTGAAATCGAGCAGAAGTATATGCCATGGCGGGATTATGATGGAAATACATTCCTGGAAGAAGGCGGATTCTGGATGCAGAAGCAGCACATTTTCCTGTATCCGTTCTATTATATCGAATACGCTTTGGCCCAAATCTGTGCATTCCAGTATTATGGCCGAATGAAGAAGGACAGGAGCGCAGCCTGGGAAGATTATTTAAGGCTTTGTAAGGCAGGCGGCACAAAAGGGTACTTTGAGTTATTAAAAATAGGAAATCTTCTCAACCCCTTCGAAGACGGCACTGTTGAAAAGGCGACAAACCATGTGATAGAAGAGATCATGAAGTTGTATTAATATCCTTGAACAAAACGGAGCTGTAAAAAGATTCAGCAATATATACTTTGATGGAAGAAATAATGCAGGAGCAGTAAACGGTTATGGATACAATATATTATATAGTTGAAAGCATAGATGGTGATTATGCAAATCTTAAACGGACTGATGTGGATACTGACGAGACTAAACTTGTAGCGAGGGCTTTGCTGCCGGAAGGAATAGATGCCGGATCAAAACTGAAATATGAAGCATTTGAGTATGAGGTTATCTGATCTATGGAAACTGAATCAATAACAACGCTTGCTATCATATTCCCGGGGATGGGATATCACAAGGAAAAGCCCCTTTTATACTATTCCGGTAAGATTGCAAAGGCATTGGGATTCCCGTTATGACGAAATAGTATCCTAGTAATCTCTGCCCTACATTGTAAATACAAACTTGGAATTATCGCAAATCAGTCTTTGGGAACGCAGGAAAGACTTGATAAATGGGGTATAGGTAAATACTTTGATGTTGTAATGGCATCAGCTGAAGCAGGGTGCGCAAAACCTGATCTGGAGATATTTACAATGGCACTTAATAAGGCAAAATGCAAAGCAAACGAAGCAGTTATGGTCGGAGACAGGCTGGATAATGATATTATTCCGGCAAAAAAACTGGGAATGAAAACAATATGGGTACGTCAGGGTTATGCGATATATCAGAGTATAGATGATGAGTGCAAAAGACCGGATCATATTATTGACAGTATAAGTGAGTTGACAGATTTAATGCAGGAGGATCGGTAAGTGAAAACGAGAATTTTGGGAAAAACAGAACTAAAGGTAAGTGAGATCGGATTTGGAGGAGAGTGGCTGGAAAGACATGAGACAGAGGAATCTGTTGAACTGCTAAAATATGCCCACAGTAAAGGAATAAATATAGTTGACTGCTGGATGCCTGATCCGAAATCTCGTGA
>JAEEKN010000292.1 GCA_016282435.1 Lachnospiraceae bacterium
CATAAGAAGTTTACTGCTCAGGTTTACGTTCTTACAAAGGACGAGGGTGGACGTCATACTCCATTCTTCAACAACTATCGTCCACAGTTCTATTTCAGAACAACAGACGTTACAGGTGTTTGCAACCTTCCTGCAGGAACAGAGATGTGCATGCCTGGTGATAACGTAGAGATGACAATCGAACTGATCCATCCAGTAGCTATGGAGCAGGGACTTACATTCGCTATCCGTGAAGGTGGTAGAACAGTAGGTTCAGGTAGAGTTGTATCTATCGTTGAGTAATTTGATTCATTAACTATTTAGTTATTAGATATTGAATTATTAAAGGGTTTCGAGTTATACTCGAAACCCTTTTTGCTGTTTAAACCGCACGCGGGAGTCTGATAAACGGCTGATATGTCTCTGCCGCGTGCGGGTTGGGTTAAATTCCGGTTGCTATCCGCACGCGAAATCTAGAAATAACCTAAATTCTATAGAGAAGTGTGCGGTTTTGAATAGAAAAGATTTATAAACCGCACGCTGGAAGTTGAAAAACGGCTGATATGTGTCTGGGGCGTGCGGTTTGAGGAAGCAAGAGAGAGAAAACCGCACGCATGAGGCTGATAAAAGGCTGATATCTGTCTGGGGCGTGCGGTTTGAGCAACCAAGAAGGCTTTACCCGCACGCAAAGCTATTAACACCCATGATATTTTCAACGTATAACAATTTCAACAAAAAACCGGATTGAAAGGTTTTACCTTTCAATCCGATCAAACTTCCAAATATCTATTTCTCAAGCTTCCTTTTCATATCGAAATCAACATCTATAAGACGCATCTCAAAATCCTGCTTATTCTTCTGATTAATAGTTTCCAGCATAAGTCCTGAGAAGAAGGACTGGATGGCTGCGATAACTGTAAAGCCGCATACGATAAGTGTAGGGAATTTCTCGACTTCTCCAGTCTGGATAAATGATACAAATACCGGAATGAAGAATATCAACATGATTATTATAAGCAGCAGTGACAGGATTCCGAAGAATCTGAGTGGCTTATATGTTCTCAGCAGCTTAAATATTGTGAAGAGAACCTTGATGCCGTCTGAATATGTATTAAGCTTTGAATCGCTGCCTTCAGGACGATCTCTGTAATCTATTACGACATTCTCTACGAACATTTTCTTGTCGATAGCATGTATTGTCATTTCTGTCTCAATCTCAAATCCTTTGGATAGAACAGGAAATGTTTTTACGAATTTATAACTGAAAGCACGATAACCTGTCATGATGTCTTTGATATCACTCTTAAAAAGTAAGTTGATACTTGATCTCACAATTGAGTTACCGAAGTTATGAAATGGTCTCTTGTTTTCCTGGAAGTAAGTAGAAGAGAGTCTGTCTCCAACTACCATATCAACATTTCTCTCAAGAACCTTATTTACCATTTCCCTTGCGTTCTCAGCTGGATATGTATCATCACCATCCACCATGATATAGCACTTAGCGTCTATATCTCTGAACATGGTACGGATTACATTTCCCTTGCCCTGCTGATATTCGTATCTAACGACTGCGCCGGCTGCGCGGGCGATTTCGTCAGTTCCGTCAGAAGAGTTGTTGTCGTAAACATATATGGTTGCTTCAGGAAGCACCTTCTTAAAGTCTGTAACGACTTTCTTGATTGTCTGGCTTTCGTTATAGCATGGTATCAAAACGGCTATTTCGTCCATAATGAATCCTTTCTGTGCAGTTATTCGTGTGAGTATTCAACACACCCAACTCTCATTGTAACAAATAAATTATAGTTCTTCAAACCTCAATCCATCACTGGTATCAATCTTATAAATGGCGCCATCCTTAAAATCCTCGCCATCGTTATATTTGGAGAACACACGATTCAGCTCGTCATTCGTGTTGATCATATACAGGTAGTCACATTTCTTAAATGTATTCTTTACGGATTTCACCTTCTTCTTGTTGCTGTAGTCAAGAATGAAAGCATTGTTATTTTCATTGCAGATTTCAATCTCATTGTTATAGTACTGCACAAACATTTGCATCGGGTCGTACCAACGTGGATGCGGCGTCTGCTCCTTGTCGTAAATGATGAAGACCTTCGAATCCTTTGGAACCTGCTGCTCCAGCGTATCCGCAAACTGCTTGTAATAGATGTAGTTCGTCTCAGTCCAGGCCTGTGGCATGTAATGACCTTTGTGATTCGGAAGTAGAAGCA
Source organism: Lachnospiraceae bacterium (assembly GCA_016282435.1). GTDB lineage: Bacteria > Bacillota > Clostridia > Lachnospirales > Lachnospiraceae > RUG11977. The sequence continues at coordinate 2,211 of JAEEKN010000292.1, forward strand.
GGTACGAGAGAAGCGTAATAACTACGATTCCCCATATCTTACTGTAAAATGTTCTGCCTCGGATCACACTGAACATCAGATAGAAGAGTATCATCAATTCGCCAATGACATAGGAGCTCATGTATCTGGTGAATCCTGCCAGCTCTCTCATTTCATTTTCTGGGAAGCAGAACAGGTAAAGCATCGACATCATAAATGCATAGCCTGCAGTTCCAACTATGAAGGATAGAAACAGAGCTATGAAGTTGCTCTTGCTGAGTATATGGTCATTTACCTTATATCCGGCATTGTTTTTATCATTGCCGTTGGTTTTGCCTATATCATTGTATTTACGTGAGACATACACATAAAGCAATATCAGCGTTACGATAACAATGATAAATGCAAGTGCATATGAAACCTGAATACCCTGGCAATTGCTTATAGGGGTCTTGATCAGTGACTTGAAATAATGAGTAAGGGTTTCGTGCCTTAGCTCGTCTGAGTTAGAAGAGAAAGCCTTGAAGTATTCACTGATGCTGAGCTGACTCAGGTTGAACTGACCGCTGCTTCGGTCAGTGGTTTCTTCTGATATATATCTTCCTTTGTACATGTTCCAGGACATATACGATGCAAGCATTATCACCATCATGATAACGAAGGACAGCAGAAATCTTAATCCCGTAGATTTCTTTTTCAAATCGCCAGCATCTTTATCATCATCAATATCGTCATATGTATTTTCATCTGCCACAGGTGTTTTATCAGTTCTTCGATAAGCAAATTCCCTTACCACTAGACAGAA
>JAEEKN010000293.1 GCA_016282435.1 Lachnospiraceae bacterium
ACTTGCCGAAGCGTTTATTTCCGAGCAGGTTGCAGCTATCAAAGCACAGGTTGGGTCCGAGAAGGTCCTTCTGGCATTGTCGGGAGGAGTTGATTCTTCCGTAGTGGCAGCGCTTCTTATCAAAGCGATAGGCAAGCAGCTAGTATGTGTACATGTAAACCATGGTTTGCTTAGAAAAGGTGAACCTGAGCAGGTTATCGAAGTATTCGGAAAACAGATGGATGCAAATCTTGTTTATGTGGATGCTACAGATCGTTTTCTTGATAAGCTAAAAGATGTATCGGATCCAGAAACCAAGAGAAAGATCATCGGAAAAGAATTTATTGAAGTATTTGCTGAAGAAGCAAAGAAACAGGAAGGGATCAAGTTCCTTGCACAGGGAACCATCTACCCCGATATAGTTGAATCCGATGGTGTAAAGGCACATCATAATGTCGGAGGACTTCCGGCAGAGCTGAACTTCGAGCTTGTTGAGCCTGTAAAGTTCCTTTATAAGGATGAAGTAAGAGTAGTTGGCAAGCAGCTCGGACTTCCCGACAATATGGTATACCGTCAGCCGTTCCCCGGTCCCGGGCTCGGAGTACGCTGCGTAGGAGCTATCACACGTGACAGACTTGAAGCCGTACGTGAATCGGATGCAATCTTGAGAGAAGAATTTGCAAATGCCGGATTAGAGGGAAAGGTATGGCAGTATTTTACCGTAGTGCCTCCCTTCACTTCTACAGGAATCAAAGATGGCAAGCGTACAGACGACTGGATGGTCATAATTCGTGCGGTTAACTCCGTAGACGCTACCAGCGCCACCATTGAAGAGGTACCTTATCCGGTATTAAACAAGATAGTAAAAAGGATTATCACAGAGGTAAAGGGTGTAAATAGAGTGGCATATGATCTGAGCCCCAAGCCTGTGGCAACTATAGAATTCGAGTAAATAATTACTGTTTTTATTCGTTGGAAACCCCGTATTATACGGGGTTTTTCTTATGTATAAGTTTATTTTATAAAAGGTTAGCAAAATTAAGATTGACACGTAATCTTCCAGGTGGTATAGTAATTCTGATTATGAGAAAAGAAGGTTATGGAATATGAGAAATAGAAGAAATAACGGAAGCTCGAATCTGCTTCTTGTAGGAATATTGTCAATAGTAGCATTTGCTCTTGTTATAGTGCTGTTATTGAAAATGACGGTTTTCAGCAATTCGGGAGATGATAATCCTGTTTCGGCTATGACTACCGAAAAGGATGAAGATAAAAATGCAGACAGTGAGGCAGAAAAGGCCGGAGTAACAGGGACCCTGGCAGAGAATAACGATCCCGAGGTTCTGAATGATACTTTTTCGGAAGGTATTACCATAAACGGAGTGGATGTTTCGGGCAAGACAGTAGCGGAAGTAAAAGAGGTGCTCGCTGCCAATACTCTGGATAAGCCCGAAACCCCTGTGAAGGTTTCCTTCTCTGTAGGAGAGGAAAACGTTGAGGGCGATGCCGGAATACTCAGTTTTGGCACAGATCTTGATGAAGTTATATCCGATGCATACAGCTATAGCAAGGGTGAGTCTGCCGGAACCAACGGTTCCAGCTTTTCAACATCTTTAAGCGTGTCCGATGAGTCAGTAGAACAGCTGGTTCACTCAGCACTTGACAAGTATGAGCAGGAGCCTGTTGAGGCATATGCCAGTGGTTTTGATACTGAAACCTGTACATTTATTATAGAAGAATCTCAGAATGGCGTTAAGGTTGATTTTGAAAAAGCTGCTGATGCTGTGAGAGAAGCTTTTGCTAAAGGAGAGTATGATGTAACGGTTCCTGTTGAGATCAGTGTTGTTGAGCCTGAGACCAGTGCTGAGTTCCTAAGAAATTATCTCTGTAAAGTTTCTTCAACTACATCAACCACTACCAGTGAATCAAACAGAAATATCAACATCAGTCTTGTATGTCAGAAGATAAACGGATTAGTTCTTCAGCCCGGAGGACAGTTCGATTTCAACAAGTTTATAGGACAACGTACCGCAGAAGCCGGATTTAAGGAGGCGGGCGGAATATTCAACGGAGCGCTCCGTCAGGAACTTGGAGGCGGAATCTGTCAGGCGAACGCCATGATATTCCACTGTGCTGTTAAGGCTGATCTTCAAATCGATACCAGAAGTCCTCATACATGGCCCAGTTCATATGTAGAAATAGGTACAGACGCCACAGTTTCATGGGGAGGACCTGAATTCAGATTTACCAATACCTCTGATTATCCTATAGCTTTCCATGCATACTATGCAAACCAGAAGGTTACCGTGGAGTTCTACGGACGTCCTCTTCCGGACGGCATGACCATAAAGCTTAAGGGCGAGGAGATCAGCAGAACACCCGCAAAGGTAGAGTATACAGCAGATCCTACCATGGAAGTAGGAAAGACGGTTACGGAGAGAAGTTCGCATGACGCTATCAAAGCAAAAGCTTACAAGATATATTATGATGCGGACGGCAACGAGATAAAGCGTGAGGAAGCATTCTACAGTACTTATCCGATGATCACTAAAAAGGTACGTGTCGGAACACTTGCTCCGGACGGAACCACTATATTTAAGCTGAATAAGGAAACTGGAGAAACCACACCTCCTAAGGGTTATGTAGAACCTACACCTACCCCCGATCCCAATGAACAGCAGGAGCCTGAACCTACAAAGAAACCCAAGAAGCCGAAGAAAGATGAGACCGGCGAAGGTGGAGAATCAGGTGAGACAGGAAATGGTGAGGGCTCGGGTGAGATCGGCGAACCGGAGAAACCCGAAGTAACTCAGGAACCTGAAAATACACCTGTTCCCGAAGTACCCGCAGAAGATGATGATAACGAACCTGTAGCAGCAGGATGAGAATCCGGAAACGGATTCTCTCTTGCAGAGGAGCAGTATGACAAATTCAGATAGAAACGAGATAAGGCGCCGTTTTGTTAAGGACAATTCCGTCAGCAGGCTGGCGCTTTGTTATGTAAATAGTTCAAAAGAAAAAGTGGTAGTCCAGAACGAGGTGTTTCTGAACCTTCCACAGGATGATATGTTTAAGTACCTCGATATTGCCAAAAAGTCCCTTTCAGGCAATATCGGGGATAATTTGCTGGAATTATCCTTTACTTCCAAACAGGAAGAAGAAGATAATTATCGTTTTCTGATGGGACTTAAGGAAAGCGGTCTTAAAAATGAAGAACTTATAAATATATTGTTTGACAGGATCATAGACTGCTATGTATATGAAGGAAACTATCTTATCACTGTAATATATGATAATTATGATGTTCCTGTAAAGACCAGTGACAAGATAAAGCTTGACGAGTCGGAAGAGATATTTTCTTACTTTATAGTCAGCATCTGTCATGTCAATCAGACAAAAGCCGGACTTGGCTATATAGCGGCCGAAAACAGGATGGGTGCCAGGGAGAAAGACTGGGTGGCAGGACCTGTGGAAGCGGCTTTTATGTTCCCGTCATTTTCTGACAGATCTGCTGATATCCATAAAATAGTATTTTATACAAGAGATACGGCAGAACTTCATGATGAACTGATAGATTCGGTTTTGGGATGCAGTACGAAAAAAACAGCCACTCAGTGCCGTGAAGTACTGAAAAATGCGGTATCCGAAGTAGTAGGTACCGGTAATGCGGAAAAAACAAAAGATACAATACTTGAGATACACGACAGTATAAATAATATTCTGGAAGGATATGCTGCCGAAGAAAGAGATGTTACTCAGCAGACTCTTGACAGGGGCATTCTTTCAGAAGCTGTAAAAGATGTCATAAAGGATGAGGCTGAAGCAGAGAAGATAGTTACGGTATGCGAGGATGAGTTCAACCATGAACCGCCCAGAGCAGATCTGTTTGTAGATAAAAAAGCATTGAAAGCCAGCGAAGGGGAACGCAGGGAAAAAGAACTTGTTAAAGAAATAGAAACACTGAAACAGAAACTTAACGGGAAGGAAAACGAAACCGGCAGGGATGACGGGGAAGAAATAAGTATAATAGTTCCTGAAGATCGTATGGAATCCATCAGGTTTGAGGAGATAGACGGGAACAGATATGTGATGATTCCGTTATCCGAGGAAGAGGAGCCCGTGATAAAAAGCCGGTGATAAAAAGTCGTTGATGACAGGGGTGTAGACGATGCAGGCAGATGTAAAAAAAATATACGAGATAAATAAGGGCTTGATAGGTCTGGTAGACAGGGCTGTTCTGTATTTCAGAACAGGCAGGTATGATAAGGCTTTGGAATGTGTAGCGGATACGGCTGACGATATAAATATTGTTACTGAAGCCGTGATCGGGGACAGGGAGTACTTTGAGCCGATCCATGAGGATTATATCACGGAGATGCTGGAAAATATTGTGAATGCTACAGCTGCGAAGGACTATGTTCTTCTGGCAGATCTGTATGACATGCAGCTGGCTTCTTTAGTGTGCGGCATTCAGGAGCATATATTAAAAAAAGAACAGTATCTGGTATTCGATGCGGATCAGTATCATGAAAATATACAGGCGTTAAAATCGGTACTTCGCGAGATGATAGAAGAACGCTCGGATCTTTCAATAGACGATCAGAAGAGATTCAGGATCAATCTTAATGCCAGACTTGACGAGATGTTTGATCCGGCTGAACTTTTGAAAAAAGGATTTAATCTTGAATTTACATCCGGCGGACTGATGACGGTGGCAGCACCATTTAAAAACGGAAGAATCTATCTACATTCCAATGGAAGAGTTATTAGCGAAAGCCTTCAGCTGGCATTATCATGGTATGAACCCATGGTTGACGAATACGTTGTATATGGTTTTGGGTTGGGTTACCACATTGAGGAACTGCACAGACTGGCACCCTCAAAGAGGATTATCGTATATGAGAGTGACCTTGATATATTGAAGCTATATTGTGCCTTTGGATCTGAAGCCGAGATACTTACGACCGAAAATATCTTTATAGTATATGACAGAGATCTGTCAGTCCTCGAGAGAAGAATTTCGGGACAGAAACCGCAGGAAGACGGAAGATATATTTTTGTAGGGGAAGACGGGAAGATTATCAAGGTATGCATTCACTATCCCTCATACAGAAGAAGCCCCGGATGCAAATCGCTGGATGCGGTGCTTCCGTGGAAAAAAGCGGTGGAAAACTGCTAAATAATACAAAAAAGGAGCAGGAACCATGAATGATGAGTATTCGGTAGCATTGAGCAAACTCGTAGAAAAAATGAAACTGGAGAATTGTACTCCGCAGATTGATACCAGTAAGATTTTCATTAACAAACCGGATATCAACCGCCCTGCACTTCAGCTGGCAGGGTTTATGGAGGATTTTGATAATGAAAGAATCCAGATAATAGGAAATGTTGAACACTCATATATATTAAAACAGAATAACAGGGATGAGATATATGACAGATTCATTTCGAGCGGCATTCCCTGCGTAATATTCTGTAACGGATTTGAACTTGAAGATTCACTGATAAACATAGCTGTAAAGTATCAGGTGCCGCTTCTCAGAACAGGGAAAACCACTTCTTCACTTATGGCGGAAGTCATCAGATGGCTGAACGTTGAACTGGCACCCACCATGACTATACATGGTGTACTTGTAGATGTATACGGCGAAGGAATCCTCATTACCGGTGAGAGCGGTATAGGTAAATCCGAGGCGGCTCTGGAGCTTATAAAGCGTGGTCACCGTCTCATAAGCGACGATGTGGTGGAGATAAAAAAAGTAAGCGATGACACACTGGTCGGAACCTCACCCGAGATGACAAGGCACTTTATAGAACTGAGAGGTATCGGTATCATAGATGTAAAAACACTGTTCGGTGTTGAAAGCGTAAAGAATACCGGAACCATAGATCTGGTTATCAATCTTGAGGATTGGGACAGGGAAAAGGAATATGACAGAATGGGACTCGAGGAGCATTATGTAAACTATCTCGGAAACAATGTTGTATGTCATAATATTCCCATAAGACCCGGTCGTAACCTGGCTATCATATGTGAGGCTGCGGCAGTAAACTGCAGACAGAAGAAGATGGGTTACAATGCCGCTCAGACATTGTACGAAAGAGCTATAGCTAATATAAACGGAGTAAAACCTACAGTTTGATATTTATGGAGGAAAACATAATGAAATACTGCTTTGGAATAGATATAGGCGGAACTACTATAAAAATGGGATTCTTTACCGCAGAAGGTGAAGTGATAGAAAAGTGGGAGATTCCCACCAGACGTGAAAACGGCGGAGAAAAGGTACCTCAGGATATAGCGGACGCGATTGCGGCAAAATGTACGGAAAAGAACCTGAAGAAGGAAGATGTGACGGGTGTCGGAATAGGTGTACCCGGACCGGTTACGGGAGACGGCACGGTTATGAAGTGTGCCAATCTCGGATGGGGAGAATTTAACGTTAATAAAAAGATGTCGGAGCTTACAGGTCTTAAGTGTTTTGCACTGAATGACGCTAATGCTGCAGCACTCGGTGAACTTTGGAGAGGCGGCGGAAAAGGACTTAAGAACATAGTATTTATCACACTCGGAACAGGTGTGGGCGGTGGAATAGTTATAGACGGCAAGATCATATCCGGTATCCACGGAGGTGGAGGAGAGATAGGGCATATAGTGGTTAATCCCGATGAAGAAGATATCTGCGGATGCGGCGGACATGGTCACCTTGAGCAGTATGCTTCGGCGACCGGTATAGTACGTATGGCGAAGAAGATGTTAAAATCCGGTTCAACTGATTCGTCGTTAAAGGAAAAGGAAAACGACCTTACATGTAAGGATATTTTTGATGCGGCTAAGAACGGAGATCAGACTGCGTTAGAGCTGGTTGACAAGATGTGCTTCTACCTGGCGTTCGCACTCTCGGGTGTGGCTGCTACCTGTGATCCTGAAGCATATGTTATAGGCGGAGGCGTATCCAAGGCAGGAAGCATTATAACAGACACAGTAAAGAAACATTTCTATTCAAACAACATGAATGTTCTGACCAAGTCCGAGTTTAAGCTTGCCGAACTTGGAAACGACGCCGGAATATACGGTGCCGCGTATATGACTACTATAAACTGATACGTAGTTGAATGGAAAGGGTAACTGTTTTGGAAAAATTCATAGGAAAAATCAGAGAACTTATTCCGGAATCCAGGATATTTTTAGATGCATCACTTTCGGAATATACCTCATTTAAGACAGGGGGACCGGCGGAATGCCTCGTCCGTGTTAAGGATGCCGATGAGATTAAAAACCTCGTATCTCTGGCAAAAAATGAAGATATACCGTTCTATATCCTGGGAAACGGTACCAATATGCTTATTTCCGATGATGGGTTTAAGGGACTGGTGATATCTTTAAAAGAGATGGACCCGAACATAAATATCTTTGCCCTAAAAGACGGTGATACATATTCTGTTTCCGCATCCGCTGGATGCACTCTGGCAAGACTCTCTTCGGAAGCAGCGTCAAACAGCCTTCAGGGACTCGAGTTTGCGGCAGGAATACCCGGAAGTGTGGGCGGAGCCGTAGTCATGAACGCCGGCGCGTACGGCGGTGAGATAAAGGATGTTCTGGAATTCGCCGATGTTCTCGATACAAACGGCGATATCTTAAGACTCAGCAACGAAGAACTTAAATTTGCGTATAGAAGCAGTATCATTCAGGAAAAACAGTATATCGTGCTGGCGGCTTCTTTTATACTTAAAAAAGGTGATGAGAAAGCCATTAAGGCCGAGATAAAAGAACTGAATGAGAGACGCAGGGAAAAACAGCCGCTGGAGTATGCAAGTGCCGGAAGCACATTTAAACGCCCCGAAGGACTGTTCGCGGGCAAACTTATAGAGGATGCCGGATTAAAAGGACTATCGGTCGGAGATGCTGCAGTATCCGAAAAGCATTGCGGTTTTGTGATCAACAAAGGAAAAGCTACATCGGCTGATATCTATGAACTGATTTCCGAAGTCATAGAAAAGGTCTATGAAAAATCAGGAGTGGTCCTGGAACCGGAGATCAAGCTTTTGGGGTTTGAGGAATGAATTTTACGGCGAAGGTAAAACAGGAACTTGAACAGATCATATCGTCACCGCGTCATTGCAGGATAGCGGAATTCGCTGCAATTACTGCATTTATGGGAAAAATCTGCGGGTCCGACAATCATCTGGAGATATTTTCTGAAAATGTTCTGGTTATAAAAAAGGCTGAAAAATTAATAAAAAAAATTTTTTTTGTTGACAATATCGGCGAGATAATTTACGATATAAAGCGTTCGGGAAAAGAAACGGGGAAAATAGTTTTTTCCGGACAGGAAACGAAAGATATCCTGGGCTTGCTAAAAACGGACGGTTCTTTGCAGGTAAGTCAGGTATTGTATACCATGACCTGCTGTAAAAGAGCATATTTCAGGGGGGCTTTTCTGGCGATAGGCACCCTGACGGATCCGAATAAGGATTATCACTTTGAACTTTCGTGTCCGAATATGACGGTAGCGGAAAACCTTAAACAGCTGATATCGAGTTTCGATGTTGAAACGAAGATAGCAGAACGTAAGGGAAGATACGTTATTTATGTTAAGGACAGCGAGAAGATCAGTGAAATGCTTGGACTTTTAGGTGCGCAGAACGCTATGATGGAACTTGAAAACGTGCGTATCTATAAAGACGTGATGAATAAGGTGAACAGACAGGTAAACTGTGATGCCGCAAACATTAAAAAAGCATTGCGGGCATCGGAGAAGCAGCTCGAAGATATCAGGTTTATACGGGAGAAGACAGGATTCAAGGGGATAAGCGAAGATCTGGTCAGAACGGCGGCATTAAGGGAGCAATACCCTGAGGCCACTTTATCGGAACTGGTAATGTATAACGGGGGAACAGTAGGTAAATCAGGGATCAATCACAGACTAAAAAAGCTTTCGGAGATAGCCGAAAAACTTAGAAGTTGAGGAGAAAAAGATGATTAGTAAGAAAATGGCCATTGATATCACTGCGGATCTGGACAAAAGACCTATTGCCAAGCTGGTACAGGAAGCCAGCAGGTTTGAAAGCTCGGTGTTCTTTGAGTACAGGGACAAGAAAGTAAATGCAAAGAGCATTATGGGAATGATGACCTTTATCAGTATTATGAACAAGGCTACGGCAGCAAAGGAAAAGATTGATATAAAAATCAACGGTAACGATGAAGGGGAGGCTATGGATGCCATAGTTGGATTCTTTTCATAAAATTAGAATTTAGAAACCTTTTAGGGGTTTCTTTTTTTTTGCTTATGTGCTATAATGGTATTTGTAGGAATTTTGATTTTTTAACAAAACAGAAGATGCGGAGCATCGTTTTGTTACCGAGGAAACGCTGAAGGCGTTTTCGGGGTGACTTTGACAATACAAGTAAGATTTAGAATAGACAGGTTTTTTAGGAAAATGAAGGTTTTAGAGGAGGATGTGTTATGACCAGAGCAGAACGACGTAAGCAGGTGATGAGGAACAGGATATCACTTGGGTTCATCATAGCAGAACTTATACTTGTGTGCATACTGATACCTATAGCAGTCAGCAGGTTCAGCGGTAAAGAAAAGGACAGCGGTGAAACTACCGTTTCTGAAGAGAATTCCGGAGCACTGGTGTCGCTGGAGGATGGTAAGAACGGGATAAATCCCGGAATCAATGAGGGCTCGTTAAACGGAACGGCAGACGGTAATGACGCTGTAACGAATGATGAGAACCCTTCAGGTAATGATGGAACAGGTAAAGGGGTTGTTACGGAACAAAAAGGAGAAGGAACAACGGCAGATCCCGATGGTGAAGGAAAAACTGACACTCAGACGGGAACCGATGATTTGGAGAACACCGATAATACAACAGATGCTACGGACCCCGGCAAGACCACGGTCAGCGGACCTTTGGGAACCGTTATAGCACAGGCTGATATCAAGGCTGCGATGTATGACTATGATGCGGCTATAGAGATGGTGAAGTCCAGCCCCGACTATGAAACCAGCATTGATGCCAAGGCAGCTGTAGAACGTTATGAAGCTGAGAAGGCAAAATGTGTAAAGTGGCCTGACAATACCCAGATCAGCCATATTTTCGTACATTCACTTATAGTTGATACCTCGAGGGCATTCGGACCCCAGTCAAGTCAGCCCAAGGGATATAACCAGTACATGACAACCGTCAGCGAGTTCAACAAGATGATAGAATCGATGTATGCCAAGGGATATGTACTTGTCAGCATCCATGATATAGCAAAACGAGAGATAGACGCTGATGGAAATGAGAAGCTTGTGGCACAGCCCATCATGCTTCCTCCCGGAAAAGAACCGTTTGTTCTTTCTCAGGATGATGTAAACTACTATGAATATATGGACAATGACGGATTTGCCGACAGACTGGTCATAGGAGATGACGGAATACCTACCTGTCAGTATACCGATATTGACGGAAATATATTATACGGCGAGTATGACGTTCTGCCCATCATCGACAGATTCATAAAGGAACATCCGGACTTCTCCTACAGAGGCGCAAAGGGTATCCTTGCTGTAACAGGATATGAAGGAGCACTCGGATATGATACCGGTCTTTCGATGAAAAAATATGACGGAATGTCTGAGACCGAGAAAATGAAACTGATCAATGAAGAGCGTGAAAAAGCAAAGGCGGTAGCAGAAGCTATAAAAGCAGACGGATGGGAGTTCGCAAGCCATAGCTATACACACTCCAATATGACCAATGCCACACTGGAGAAGATGCAGTATGACTCCAAACGCTGGCATGATGAAGTTGAGATAATACTTGGACCTACGGATGTATATATTTATCCTTACGGTGCCGATATCTGTGACTGGCACGGGTACAAGGGCGAGAAGTTTGAACTCTTAAAGAGCTACGGCTTCTGGTATTTCTGTAACGTAGATGCATCGAGATACTGGATACAGCTTCGAGGTGACTACTTCAGAATGGGACGTATCAACACTGACGGTGAGAGAATGCACATCACCTTGAAGAACAGGTCCGACCCTTCGCTTCCCGACCGTTTGAGTTATTTCTTTAATACCGAAGACGTATACGATTACTCCAGACCCGCTTGGGACTGATGGTAAATCAATTATAGGGAGTCCTGTGATTGACAGAAAAAGGAAGAAGATATGGGATTTACACACTTACATGTACATACGGAATACAGCCTCCTGGACGGCTCCAGCAAGATAAAAGAAATACTTGCCAGAGCCAAAGAACTGGGGCAGACTTCCCTTGCCATAACGGATCATGGCGTAATGTACGGTGTGATAGATTTCTATAAGGCAGCTCTTGAGACAGGAGTAAAACCCATCATCGGATGTGAAGTGTACGTTGCACCCGGATCCAGATTCGAAAAAGAAAAATCCGTATCGGATGAGAGATACCGTCATCTGGTGCTTCTGGCTGAGAACAATACCGGATATTCCAACTTGATGAAGATAGTATCGAAGGGATTTATCGAAGGTTTTTACTATAAACCCCGGGTAGATATGGAAGTATTAAAAGAATATCACGAAGGCATCATTGCTCTGTCGGCATGTCTGGCAGGTGAAGTTCCGGGCTGCCTGTTAAAAGATGATTATGAGGGTGCAAAAGCTGCTGTACAGCGTCATCTTGAGATTTTCGGCAGAGACAATTATTTCCTGGAACTTCAGGACCACGGTATACCTGAACAGAAGAAGGCCAATGCGGGAATTATAAGGCTTTCGCAGGAGACAGGGGTTGGGCTTGTGTGTACGAATGACGTACACTACACTTTTGCGGAAGATGCAGAGGCGCATGACATACTGCTCTGCATACAGACTCAGAAAAAAGTCCAGGATACCGACAGAATGCGGTATGAGGGCGGACAGTTTTACTTAAAGTCGGAAGAAGAGATGAGAAAACTGTTCCCTTATGCAGCGGAGGCAGTGGAGAATACCGGAAAGATAGCCGAAAGATGCAATGTTACCATAGAATTCGGACATTACAAACTGCCGAAGTTTGATGTGCCCGAAGGATATACCGCTGAGACGTACTTAAGAGAACTGTGCAATGCAGGATTAAAAAGAAGATATGCCGGTGTTCCGGAGGATAGATTCAAGGAGCTTCAGGAACGCCTTGATTACGAACTGGATACGATCAAAGGAATGGGATTTGTAGACTATTTCCTGATCGTTTCGGACTTTATAAAATACGGACGGGACCATGGCATAGCCGTGGGACCGGGACGTGGAAGCGCTGCGGGATCCATAGTATCATATACCCTGGGGATCACGAATATCGATCCCATCAGATACAACCTGCTCTTTGAACGTTTCCTTAATCCCGAACGTGTGACCATGCCGGATATAGATGTGGACTTTTGCTTTGAAAGACGTCAGGAAGTCATAGACTATGTGGTGAGAAAGTATGGAAAAGACCGCGTAGTACAGATCGTCACCTTTGGTACACTTCAGGCCAGAGGTGTACTTAGGGACGTCGGAAGGGCACTTGATCTGCCTTATTCGAAGGTTGATCAGATAGCGAAGATGGTCCCTCAGGAACTCGGGATGACGTTGGACAAAGCTTTTACAGCAAATCCTGATTTTAAGGCAGCGTATGATTCGGATGACGAAGTCAGGAAGCTCATAGATATGAGCAGAAGGCTTGAGGGTCTTCCCAGGCACTGCTCTATGCATGCGGCAGGAGTGGTTATAGCAAATGCACCGGCGGATGATTACGTTCCGTTATCACGTTCTGCGGACGACTCCATTACTACGCAGTATACCATGACGACGCTGGAAGAACTGGGACTCTTAAAAATGGACTTTTTAGGACTCAGAACCCTTACGGTTATCCAGGATGCCGTCAGATCCGTGAACGATACTCTGTTAAAAGAATATCGTGAAAGCCACGGAGGGAGCGAAGAAGGTTTTGAACCTTTAAACATTGATAATATCGATTATAATGATAAAAAAGTATTTGAACTGATAGCTTCGGGAAAAACGGAAGGTATATTCCAGCTTGAAAGCGCCGGTATGAAGAACTTTATGAAGGAACT
>JAEEKN010000294.1 GCA_016282435.1 Lachnospiraceae bacterium
ATTATCCGTATCAACGGTGATACCTGAGCATTCGGTCTGTCCGCTTTCAGGCTCGAATTGATAATATCTTTTCAGTTTCAATGTTTCGGCATCATATATTGCAATCTGTATATCTGAAGCCTTGCCATCCATAAAATATTCTACACCGGCATATATTTCGCCGTTATATACATCGATATCACCTATGTGGTTTACTTTGGTTCCTTCCTCAAAGTCCTCAAAAGGAGTAGTGTTCTCAGCCTTCTTTTTCCAATTTTTATCATATACGGACAGGCTGGTGCTTCCGCTCACATAGAACATATCGTTTCCCCAGGCTATGCCCTGTCTTCCGTCTACCTTATGAACAGAAGAAAGTTCATATGTAAAACCCGGAAGCGACAGAAGTTCATCAGCTTCCGACCTGCCTGTTACAGTCTTCGGAAGTGCTGTTTTGGCAGATACCTGCTCCGCTGTTCCTGCTATCATGGCAAATACGAGTGCAAGACACATAATAATGCTGTAAAATTTTGTTTTAGTTCTCATATATTTTTCCCCTTCTCACCCGTAATATCCACGGGAACTCTACTCCTTTTCCGGGCTGCATGTTTGTATTTTAACAGCCTGTCATACTTTGACGATTCTTTCAGACAATCTCTTGTCCTTGGGCCATGCGAGGTTATACGACAGCTCAAGTTCTATGGCATTTTGAGGTTCTGCTTCAAGCAGCCAGCTCACTTCGCCCTTCTCCTCATCCACTTTTGCATCTGACAGATTCAGCACTTCCACAGTGACAGCCTTGTCGGTAGATACCGGTATCTGGTCTTTCAGCAGTACCTTTACCGCGTCTTTGGAGGTGTTCAGCACCTTGATTTTGGCCGAACGCGTCTGTTTCCTCTGATTCTTCAGGAGCGCATCCTGTGTCTTTCTCGGAAGCTCGTTTCTCACTACAGTCAGTCTCTCGTCCTGGCCCAATGACAGGGTAAACCTATCTACGTCCGTATCAGGATCCACGAATACATCACCTGCATACAGATCCCTGATATATATCGACGCATATGCTGCGCGGAAGGGCCAATCGTTTCTGGCTATCTCCGCTGTGAGAAAGCTGCGGGTATCGACTCTCGGGATGCACAATATGCGGTATTCGGCATTTATCTTAAAGCTCTGCAAAACTACGATATTCCCATCCGATCCGTTCAGTATATCCTTTAGATCCGGAAGACTGAATGCTGACATGGTCTCCTCCTCGGATACTTCAGCCGTGTTCATCTTCAGAGCCGCCATCCCAAGAACAGGAGCCTCTTCGAGTACAGTATCTTCGTCTTCACATATCGCGCCACCGTCCATCACGGCTGAGCCGCAGGCCTTTCCTCTTCCCCTAAATGACGGAGGGTCCACATATACGGAAACGTGCGTAGGATCAAGTTCGGGAAGTCCCTGGAACACTGCAGGGTTACCCGTATACAGTACCACCTTTGCCTGTTTCCAGTCTTCGTCAGTGTTCTGTGTTATGTGCGCTTTCATGCTGACTTCCAGAGGTTCATCCCCGTTTGCGTAACGTATCTCGTATTTCGGTCTCCAACAGCAGGAATTTTCCTGATATCTGAGTATAAACGGTACCGTTCCGGCTGTTTCCGAGAATATCTCAGCCATTATCAGAGGTTTCTGTTCTTCCTTTTCAGCATCCGACTTTTCTTCATCAAGCTTCTCTTTTTCATCTTCCAAAACCGATATCTTTTTATACAGTTCCGTCAGCTTCTCCGGAAGCTCTGACATATATTTTTCCTGTGCTTCTATAGACACGTCCGTTCTCTTTGTAAAATCCCCATTTGTCTTCCAAAGATCTATGAGCAGGCGGTAGGTTTCTATCTGATGGTCAGCGTCATCTATTTTCTTCTGTATCTTCTCCGATTCCTTCTCCCCGAAGTCATCGATATCGTCGATATTTACTATCTGGATATTCGCTGCCCTCACATTCTCCGGAAATGACAGCACAAAATCCTCCTGCTTTGAGGAAGTAGTCATCCCCCCGATATATACCACATTTCTTCCTTCCGAAAGAGCAACCTCTCCATGTCTTATGACTGACGCGCTGCTCCTGTAAACCTGCACTTCTTTTACTGTACTTTTTGTGATCATAATAGCTTTCTCCCCTTCTAAAAAAGCTGCAACATATCAGAAAGAAATGTTGCAGCCGAACCATCATAGTGAATAAACTACTTTAGACTTCTAGCTTTGTGCCCAGATGTTTCCATCTGTTTACCTATTATTAAAATACCATATCAGAGACCAATTGTCAACCAATTTGACTTATTGTACTACTTTTACAGTCACCGTAGTATATACGCCATTCTGAGCGTATACCCAGATTTTGCAGGTTCCGGGCTTCTTGGCCGTTATCTTGCCTGTCTTTCTGGAAACCTTTGCAACCTTGGTATTTGAAGACTCAAAGTTTACAGGTCTGTGATATCTGATAGTCTTCTTTGAAATCTCAGTTCCCTCAAGTGTAAATTTCTCTCCGACCTTCAAAGTGATCTCTTTCTCATTTGCCTTAATCTTTGAAGCCACGCCATACTTTTTGTTTATGGTTGTTCCATGGATCAGAACAGATCTGGTGATGATTTCCTTCTCACCTTTAGAGTTATACTTGAAGGCTTCTACATAGTACTTATAATAGGTACCTTCTCTTAAGTTCTTTGCTTTATACGTGGTAACGTCAGGTCCCACTGTCTTTTCATATTTATATTTACGCTTGATGGTCTTCGAATTACATCTCGAACCATAGATATCGTATCCGTCAGCTCCCTTTATCTTCTGCCATTCAATAGTAATGGATGTCTTTTTGTATTTTGTCATCCTGGCAAAAAGCTTGCCGAAATATGCCTCGATACCGTCATCGGGAAGATCATCATCATGAGGGATATACTCTATTTCGTCATCATCATCCTCTACTTCATCGAATCTCGCATAGAGTGTGATATCTCCGGTGCTGTTCTTCGAGATGGATGTAACTTCCTTGCCTCCTATAGAATTGGTGAACCAGCCGACAAACTCATAACCATCCTTGTATACAATACGATTGATCTTTGCTCCCTGACCTGCTTTATACTGTGAAGGATTACCTGTGTTTCTGTCCTCCTTGCCGTCCACCATATAGGTTATGTTGTATACAGTTTCCTTCGGTGTAGGGGTGGGTGTAGCTGTAACCACAGGAGTATAAGTAGGCTCAGGAGTAGCTATGGGTTCGGGAGTAGGTTCAGGAGTGAGCTCGGGTGTCACTACCGGATCAGGAGTAGGATTTATAACAGGTGAAGGTTCCGGCTTGGAAGGTTCAGGGGTCACTGTCGCTGTGGGAGTTACGGTTGCAGTAGGAGTAGTGGTAATTTCCACATACGTTGCAGTATATGTAGCATCGCCCGTTACATCATTTATCGCAGGTGTCCAGCCGTTAAACTTGTACTTATCGCTATCACCGGCTTTTGCTGCCACACCCGCGTCTGATGATTTTGTAGGATCTGCAGGTTTCCTGATATCATTAGCCTTTGTTCCATAGTCATATCTGTCAGAACTGATCTCTGTTCCGTCGTCATTGACAAACTTTACAGTATACTTATGTGAGGTCTCAGTAAAAGTAGCCTTGTAAGTAGCATCTCCGGTTACATCTGCTACTGCAGGACTCCAGCCGGCAAATGTAAAATCTTTCTCCTTTGTTGAATCCTTTTTGGGATCTCCGGGTTTTTGTATCTGTCCTGCATTTGTTCCGTATGCATATCTTCCTGAACTTATTTCTTTATCATTTTCATCAACGAACTTGATAGTATACATCACAGCATCTGTGCTGTATGTCGCTGTGTAAGTAGCATCACCTGTTACGTCAGCTAAAGCAGGAGTCCAGCCTGTAAATGTTTTTGTCTTTCCTGCTTCAGG
>JAEEKN010000295.1 GCA_016282435.1 Lachnospiraceae bacterium
ATACCGAATATCGCTACTTTCTTTTTCTGAAGTGCTTCCATTCCTTCCTGACCTAAAAGAAGGCGGGTTCTCGAAAACTGATCAAGCATATCTGTTTAACCACCTCTAACTCTTATTTTTCATCTCTGGCGAAGCAGTATGAGCCGGTTTTTACTTTTTCCAGAAGTTCATCGATAGTTATAGGTTTTGAATAATAATATCCCTGAAAACTATGAATACCGTACTCACGGATAATATCGCGCATTCCGGGCGTCTCGATACCTTCAACACATACATATGCGCCAAAGACTCCTGCGATATCGGTAAAATTTCTCAAAAGCTGCTTTTCTCTCTCATCCTTCTCGATATTCATCACAAAGCTTTTATCTATTTTTATGGTATCGAAAGGCAGATTCTTAAGTAATCCGAGCGATGAGAATCCCGTACCGAAATCATCAAGTGCTACCCTGATGCCACCTGCTTTTAAAGTTACTATAACATTTCTCAGAAGTTCCATATCCAGCAACCTACATCTCTCTGTTACCTCCAGACATAGATTCTTTGGTGAAAAACCGGCTTTACGAAGCTTTTCCCAGACTGTATCGGTAAAACTGATCTTCTCCATCTGCGAATATGAAAGATTGATATTCACCACAGCTTCAGGAACATATTCCAAAAGCTTTTTAGTATCGCTCAAAGCTGTCTCTATGATCCACTCGCCAAGCTGAGGGAACAGAGGATCCTGCTCAAGAAAGGGAATAAAAAGATCCGGAGGTATAACGCCATAGTTATCATTCTTCCAGCGAAGCAGAGCCTCAACACCCAGGAGTTTTTCGGTATTTGAATCAACCACCGGCTGATATACCAGATAGAACCCTTCGAAACCATGGGTTATGGACGCTCTGATAGCATGGAATTTTTCCAGGCTTTTACGGTTATCATCATTTAGACTGTTACGGAATATTACAAGATCACCGTTATTTTTAACCTTTGACTGCTGATAAGCATATGTCAGGCATGAATAAACAGTCTGATAATCCACGTTAAAATCTTCCAGGTGGATCATTCCCGCACTGGTTTCAAGTATGATATTTGAACCGTCAATATTTATGCCCTTCCGGAGAGCTTCACGTATTTTGTCATACTGATAATCAAACATTTCCTCATTCTGTTCCGTAGAGATGAGAGCAAAACGGGAGCCATCGAGACGGTAGACTCCGGATTTATTCCGCACGTGATCCTGAAGATACCTTCCAAAGCGCTGGAGTATCTGGTTACCTGCCTGGTATCCGTATACTTCATTCACTTCGGTCAATTTTCTGATACCGCCCATAGCAATATGTATGGGTGTCTTATTCATGATATAACTCTTCAAATCCGCAAAGAATCCATACTGGTTACGAAGACCTGTCAATGTGTCTATCAGGCTTCCCTGACTATGGTTCCTGATAGCTCCGCCGAAATAAAGAGTTTTCCCCTCCATATCATTTATTATTATACCGCGGCATGTACAGATATCATATTCACCGTCAGCACGTCTGGCACGGTACTGCATGTCATGTTCTGTAGTCTCTCCTGTGAACAAAGCATCTATGCCCTTATTATACGCCTCCCGGTCGTCGGGATGAACATGTTCCGCCCATACATGACCCGCATCGTACATATATTCGGACTCAAGCCCGAATGTTTCCACCAGTGTTTTAGACCACCGTGAATAATTATATCTCATATCACATATATATACATGTGTATCCTCTGCTATGATAGAAAATGCCTCAAACAGCGAATCCATCTGTTTTATTGCTTTTTCGGTTATCTTCTCTTCGGCCATACCTTTCTCCCCTTGTTACAAACATTTTCTAAAAAAATACCCCACTTATCATGTGTTTGAAATTCAAAAAACTTGTTCGTACTACAGAAAAAAGAAAACAGATATAATATAATATACTATTATACTATATCTGTGCATAAATTTCAATACCCATTATAAGCTCCAAGCAGTCTGTGTATACGTTCCATCTCCTTAAAGATGTTGAGATTACGCCCACAATCCTTCATACAATCCTGCTTCTCGCAGGACTTACAATGCTTATAGTTCTCCTCGAAGTCCATTTTCAGCTTGTTTATAGCCCAGAATTCCTTCCCCATGTTATAATAATTGTACTGCCTGAAGCTGGTATATATCTCGTGTCCGTATGAGCATACGCATTTTTGGCATCTGTCACAGCATATGGGATCAAATGTTTCTCTCAGACGTTCCAGAACTTCCTCGTATGAAAAATGTAATACCGGATATTCTTTCTCAAAAGCTTCGTCTGCCTGTTCAAAGGTCCCGATACCCAGAAGGGCACATGAAAACGGGTATTCCAGTATACCCCCTATGAGTTCCTCTACTGAGAAATGCCCTATCAGAAGCCCCGCAGCATATACTTTATTCAGTATAAAGCCTTTATTCTCAAAAGCCTCTTCCTTCCTGATACGCTCCAGCATGCCTCTCTCCATGATATTCCCACTGCCCTGCAGGATATCCACTCTACTGTCTTTTGCTGCTCTGTACAGTACGTTATAGTAGTGTGAGGCAATACCCGTGTAGCCAATCTTACCTTCTCTTTTTAAGTCATACAACGCATCCAGGGCTCCGCCTTTTCCAAACACTTCATCCGCATTGCTTTCATCGACCTGATGCACAAAATAGATATCCGGCCTTGTACCCAGATTCTTTGCAGACCTTTCCACTTCCCTGTATATATCACCCCCGCCATAGAATCTGGCTTTATCCGATATGATGATCCTGCTTCTGTCCACGGTTCCGGCAAACTTCCCGAGTTTGATCTCCGCATCTCCATACTCCTCGAGAATAGCTGTATCATAGAAGTTGCATCCGTAGTCAAAGGCTCTTTTCATGATAGCAACAGCCGTATCTTCATCCGGGCTAAAATATTGCGGTAATACAGGTACGTGGCCGCTTAATATCGGAATGGTCCCAAATCCCAGTTCCGATACCTTTAAACCTGTTTTCCCAAGGTCTCTGTATCTCATGTATATTTCCTCATTAGTTAAATCATATTTTAAGCCTTCAGAAAGGATATTTTGACGTGATCACAGAATGCAAATGCATTTTCCGAAATCTGTGTATTCTCACTTATATACACTTCTTCCAGTCCGTCACAAAATGCAAAAGCCTCTGCCTCTATCACCTTCACCGATGCAGGTATAACTATTTTTTTCAGGGATTTACACCTGAAAAACGCCCTCTCGGGTATTTTCTGTAAACGATCTGACAGATTAATCTCCCTTAAGCTTACGCAATGTTCAAAACACCTGTTTCCAAGTTCACAAAGTGCATCCGACAGTTCTATGCATTCCAGCGACTGACAGCCCGAAAAAGCCAGAGCCCCGATACTTTCTATCGCTTGTGCTTTTGTAACCTTCTTTAGCCACTTACTGTTTTCAAACGCTGACTTCCCTATCTTTTTAGTATCCGGTGAGAGTGCTATGTTTTCCAGAAGATGGCAATCCTTATATACGCCTTCACCTACGGTTTTTATCCCCGACGGGAAAGTGAGGTTAGTGATATTCCCCGTACTCTCCTCCAGGTTTCCTTCGCCATCCAATTTAAAGCAGTTGATGCATTCCGAGAATATCCTCCGAACAAGGTCCGGATACTCTTTTTCCGATAGGTCCGCTACATCATCCAGTGTATATTCGTTTCCGTCCCAATCCGTTATTTTTTTCAAGTTCAGACAGTTTCTGAACGAAAGAGCTTCAACTATGATCCGTTCTGAAGGAATCTTCAATTCCTTAATGCCAATATTCCCTGCAAAACACCAGCCTGCTATACGTTTCACGGAATCCGGTATCACCACCATGCCCCTACACTTTGTACCATCCAGTAAAACATCATTTACTATAACAAATTCATTTTTTTCCTGGCAGGCCGTGAGCCAAGTGGTCTGTGAAAAAGCATGAGGTCCGAAAATCTTCACGGATTCGGGAATTATTATCTCTTTTAATCTGTTCCTGTCCCTAAATACATCCTGTCCGATTTCTTCTATATCCTGCGGAATCGTAACCTTCACAGAATCCTGTAAATAACCTGTGAGTACTTTTCTGTCCCATATCTCAAAACATGAATAAACGGATGCTATCACCTCACGGACTCTTACAGGGTATGGATTTCCCACATGGTTCAGGCTGTCCGCAAATTTAGAAAATTCATATTTCCGTGAATCATACGTGATATTTCTCATCTGTGTACATCCGATGAACGCTCCACTCTTCAGGTCGGTGTCATCAGATATTTTTACAGACTCTAGTCCGGAACAGTCTGCGAATGCATGGAAACCACATTCTAAAACACCAAGTTCAATGCTTTTCAGTGAATCACACCTCTCAAATGCACGTTCACCTATCACCTTTATCCCTTTAAAGTCAAAGGATTCAAGACCGGAACATTCATCAAAACATCTGGTCCCAATATCTGATACTTCTTTTGCTTCAAATACATTTAAATCATAACATCCCGCAAAGCTTTCATCCGGTAATACAGAAACTCCCGATATACAAACTTCTTTCAGTTTTCTGCAATATGAAAATATACCGGTTCCGAGCTTTTTTACCCTAAGACTAACCTTCCTTAAATTATTGCATCCTGAAAAAGCACCGTCTTCTATAACACATTCCGTTGAATCTATCTCTATCTCTTCCAGATTATTGCACAAGGCATATGCATATTCGCCTATCCTTTTTACTCCGGAGAGTTTTAATACTTTGATATCCTCATCACGGGAATGCGCATACGGATCGATCATATCTCCCGCATTTTTTGTTTCATCTTTATATCTTTGTTCATCTTTTTGGGTTTTTAATTTCTTATCTTCTTTTTTAAGTTTCTCTTCTATAGAAGCAAAATTCTTCGACTTAAAGAATGCATAAGGATCTAACTCCGCATTCTTGGGCCAGGGATCGAATACCGGAAGTGTAAAACATCGCCTGAATGCATATTCCCCTACATATTCCACGGTTACGGGCAGATTGCATTTCAACATCTTTTTACACTCTGCAAACGCTTCTCTTTCAACTCTTTTAAGCTTATCTGACAGTATCACATTCTGTAAAGCCACACAGCCTTCAAAAGCCTGCTCCCTGATCTCAGTGAGATTTTCCGGACATGTCACAACTTTCAGCCTTTCATTTCCAAAAAAGCATCTTTCACCTATTATCTCCACTTCTTTCGGGAGCTTTATCTGCTCTTCATCCCCCATGTAACGCACGAGAATTTTCCCGCTAATATAAAAATCACCCAGAATCTGGTCCCTGATACGGCTTGCCAGCTCATTATCCGGTTCATCTTCAAGCATATATGTTTTTCCCGATATATTTACTCTTTTTAAGTTACAGCATCCTCTGAATGCCTTATCATCCAGCAGAATGTTTTCATTTTTTACAGTTATTTCTTCGAGGCTTACACAGTTTAAAAATGCGTTTGCCCTTATCTCATTCAGAGACTCAGGTAAAGTAATGCTGACGATTCCTTTTTTATCAAAAAAACAGCCCTTTCCTATCACCTTTATTCCTTCGGGAAGTGAAATGGTTTTTAAGTTGATATTAAAGGTATATAGTATCCCGTCTTCAATCTGTAAGGAATGGTACACGCTTTTAGCTATTGATTTTATAACACCCGGAAAAGCAGATGTGGAATTCATAGCTTTTATGAGATTATCCACTTCATAAACCTTTCCCGATAACGATATTTTTCTGAGACATATACATCCTTCAAAGACTTC
>JAEEKN010000296.1 GCA_016282435.1 Lachnospiraceae bacterium
CCGGGGATATAGCTTGTTACTTCCATACCGTTTGAAAGACGAACTCTGGCAATCTTACGAAGAGCTGAGTTAGGCTTCTTAGGTGTAGTAGTCTTAACTGCTGTACAAACACCACGCTTCTGAGGTGAAGACATATCAAATGACTTCTTATTTAATGAGTTGAAGCTTACCTGAAGAGCGGGAGCAGTTGACTTTTTCTCAACAGTCTGTCTGCCTTTCCTAACTAACTGATTAAATGTAGGCATTAATTTTTCCTCCTTATTATAATGTAGTAAATAAAGCGGCCGGCAACACTTCCTGTTTTAAGCGTAACAAAACAACGCATCCGAAAGTGCGCACAAGGTGGATTATACAAGGTATTTTTACGAATGTCAAGCAAAATTTTAAGAAAAATTGGTGACAGGGGGACGGTTCTGTTGTCACATTTTCAAAAACGTGACAACAGAACCGTCCCCCTGTCACCTGTCATCATTAAGCTGTTACGATAGCATTTGCTGCCTGCAGACCGAATTTCTCGACTGCATTTTCACGCATCTTATACTTCAGTATCTTACCGGCTGCATTCATCGGGAATGAATCGACAAAGTCAACATATCTGGGTATCTTATGCTTTGCCATATTCTTTCTTACGTAATCTTTTAATTCTTCCTCTGTCATGGTCTCGCCTTCCTTCAGGATCACGCATGCCATGATCTCCTCACCGTAGTCACGGTCGGGAACACCTATTACCTGAACATCATCAACCTTCGGATGTGTATAGATAAACTCTTCAATCTCCTTGGGGTAGATATTCTCACCGCCACGGATGATCATATCCTTGATACGTCCGGTGATCTTAAAGTTGCCGTCGGGAGTACGACGGGCCAGATCTCCCGTATGAAGCCAGCCGTTTTCATCGATTGCTGCGGCTGTAGCTTCGGGCATCTTATAATATCCCTTC
The DNA here is from genome assembly GCA_016282435.1 of Lachnospiraceae bacterium. Taxonomy (GTDB): domain Bacteria; phylum Bacillota; class Clostridia; order Lachnospirales; family Lachnospiraceae; genus RUG11977. The sequence goes on from JAEEKN010000296.1 coordinate 941, forward strand.
ATTATATTATAGCCGCGTGCTACGAACTCACCGTCCACATTGTCGGGCAGATCGGCACCTGTTTCGGGATCTACGATCTTACATTCCACTCCGTAGAAAGGACCGCCGACCGTATTAACTCTTACCTCAAGCGGATCGGTAGTCTTGCTCATGGTACATCCGGGGCTAGCCTCGGTCTGACCGTAAACAATGACTATCTCCGTCATGTTCATCTTATCGACAACTTCCTGCATAACCTTGATGGGGCAGGGGCTTCCGGCCATGATACCGGTACGCATATGCGAGAAATCGGTCTTATCAAAGTTCTCATGTCCGAGCATCGCGATAAACATAGTAGGAACGCCATGGAATGCGGTGATTTTTTCCCTGTTGATACAGTCCAGTCCCTTTCTCGGTGAGAAAGCAGTGATAGGACACATCGTGGTTCCGTGAGTCATGGATGCAGTCATAGCCAGTACCATACCGAAGCAGTGGAACATGGGCACCTGGATCATCATCCTGTCGGCAGTTGACAGATCCATGCCGTCACCTATGGCTTTTCCGTTATTTACAACATTGTAGTGTGTAAGCATAACTCCCTTGGGGAATCCTGTGGTTCCGGAGGTATACTGCATATTTGCAACATCATGCTTGTTTATGAAACGGCGGCGGAATTCAACTTCCTTCTGTGAAACGGTCTCCGAAAGGCTGAGTGCCTCTTCCCAGGTATAGCATCCATCATGCTTCTCCCCGGCTACCACAACGTTCCTTAAAACAGGAAGTCTCTCGGAATTAAGATTTCCGGGCTTTGAGTCTTTTAATTCGGGACAGAGTTCATTTATGATCTCTACATAATCAATATCCTTAAACTTTTCTATCATTACAAGAGTATGTGTATCCGACTGACGGAGAAGATACTCGATCTCATGAACACGATATGCGGTATTTACGGTTACAAGCACCGCGCCGATCTTTGTAGTGGCCCAGAAAGTGATGTACCACTGGGGAACGTTTGTAGCCCAGATAGCTACATGGTCACCCTTTCTCACGCCCATAGCTATAAGTGAACGGGCAAAGGTATCAACATCATTCCTGAATTCTATATAAGTTCTGGTATAGTCAAGTTCTGTATATCTGAAAGCATACTGATCGGGAAATTCCTTGCACATGCGGTCCAGAACATCAGGGAAGGTCTCGTCTATCAGGGTCTCCTTGGGCCATACAAACTTTCCGGTATGGGTCTTGTTGTCCTGAAGGAGTTCCTGTTTTTCCTGACGGTATCCTGCCATATAGTTTGCAAAATGAGGGAAAGCTATAGCGGCATTCTGAAGTCCTTTATCCCAGCGCTTAACCCATTCGAGTGACGCATAACCCGAATACCCGATCTCTGCCAGTGATGCAAAGAAACTCTTTAACGGCATATCGCCCTGCCCCATGAGCTTATACTTGGGCTTCCCGTCAACCATCAGACTGTCTTTTACGTGAACATGCTTGATATATGCTCCGATGTTCTTTACGGTCTCCTCGGGAGATTCCTCCATATATCTGTAAGGATGATGTATATCCCAGAGAACCGCAACCCTGGGGCTTCCAACCTTTTCTATCAGTCTCTTCAAACGGAGGGTATCGGAATAAACACCGTTTGTCTCCACAAGAAGGGTGATATTTTCATATTTTTCAGCAACAGCTGCAAGTTCCTTTAATATACCTGCAACATACTCATCATCAACATCGGTCACAGGTTCCGGATCCCTGTCGGCAAGAAGTCTTATGTACGGTGTATCCAGAGAATCAGCCAAAGTGATATAATCGGATACTTCCTTTATGCATAGATCATGATCAGCTTCTTCCTTCAGGATACAGCCGGTATCCAAACAAGGTATCTCTAGTCGCAGCTCTTTTAGTTTTTTCTTTGTTGCTTCAATCTTTGAAGGACTGAATACTTTAGCGTTTACAGCCGAGATCTCGTCACCGATTCCGCGGATCTCAATTCCGTCAAAGCTTAAGTCCTTTGCCATGGAGTAAATGTCCACCCAGTCAAAGTCGGGAGTTGCGATGGTAGAGAAACTGATTTTCATAATGATGTCCTTTCTTTGTTTTCACTTTATCCTGCTAAACAATTAAATAATAAAAGCGGCCCAGATCAATCTGTGCCGCTCATAAAACAAAACTCATTCATTTTGCGCATCACAAACCGACCTTACTCATAATTCATGGGTAAGAGTAGGAGTAAAAATAGGTTTGCGAGGCTAAAGTTTTTCATGTTATCTCCAAATATACTAAAACAATATTTTTCACGAACAATCTGAATTATACTCACTTAAAAATGGTTTGTCAATAAGTTTTTTTATTTTTTTTACCGTGACGCCTTCTCTATCAGATCGTTAAGCGTATATGCCTTAACCTTCAGGATGGCTGTATACTCTTTGAAATACAGGAAATCATTATTCAAAATAAATATCTCGTTTGTCTCGGGACAGAATCCTGAAAATCCGTAAAAGTCGGCCAGCTTGTTATATGTCTTTGTGCTGACGCACATGGCCGGCCCGTTGTCAAGAACAAAGAATATCCTGTCTCTTTCCTCATCCTCTATAACATCGGCACTTGCATCCGACCGCAGATTATCATACATTCTTTCACATATTTTTTTACACTCGATCATGTCATAGATATGTAATCTTGAGGTCGTAGTCCAGATGGCAATTTTCCTTCCGTGATCATAAAACATTAGATCTGCTATGTCTTTATAGTTATCTATATCGGAAGAAATATCCACCACACCGGTAACCTTTCCATCTTTCAGATCGTAGCGCTTTATCATCAGATTCTTTCCGGTAACAAACATTAATCCCGATTCTTTTGAAAGTACGACTTCAGGGAAATCCGATTTGTTTAAGGTAGCGTACTCTTCCGGTGAATCTATTTTGATAACAGAGGAACTCCCGTCGCTTGTATCAACTATCATATATGAATCAGCCTGTCCGTTTTCTGCGGACCACATAACGGCACATATAAGTCCTGTATCGCTCACCTTCATATATACCTTATTTGACCCGTCAGCTTTTCTGGTAAACTCAAGACCCGAAGGACATTCTACAAACTTTTCCTCGCCGGCATTGATCCTCCATCTTAAAATATATTTGGCATCTGCCAGGGTTAGTTCATCAGCTTTGTTAATACACGCATGAATGACATTTCCATCATGAAGCACGGAAAAGCCTGTTATCATATTCGTATTTCCCTTAAAGGCAAATTCTCCCGTTTTTTTCTCGGCATCATATATATACATAGCAGAGTGTCCGATCCTGTATGTTATATGTTTTTCATCCGGCCAGAGTATTCCGCCGCGCATCATTCCCAAAGGATCAATATTGCCATCTTCATCTGAAGTTGTTATATCATATTCGGCCTTTTTCTCTCCCCTCGCGAGGTCTATAACCGATAAATGAACACTTTTATCCGAAGTCATCTGCTCCCATAGGGACATGACTCCGTTACCTATGTACTTAAGTTCGGGATCATCAATACCCTGATATTCCTTTTCATCAAACCATGATACCTTTTCATATGAAGAGTCCTTATCAGGTCTTAATATATATACGCACTTGGGTTCCATCTGTGAAACCACAGCTTCGACTGCTTCATCATTGATTTTAAACTGTAACGTCCCCTCCTCATATTCCGCATAGTCCTCGGTGATTTTCAGCAGTTTAAGCTGTTGTTTGTCATTGAAGTCATTCACGTTCAACCCGTTTGCAAAATAATGCTGGCACCCGTCCGTAGTGAGAAACGCTTCATAATCTTTCGTAAAATCGGGTGTCCACATGTTAAGTATATACGAACCGCTGTCCATATTCCGCGTCCTTACAGCCTCCTTCGCCATGTCGCAGGTAAGAGAGAACGCACCGCACGATATAAGGAAAATATCACCTTTTCTCTTATAAGTTACCAAATATTCGGAAGAGTAATCTCTGGAGGGCATATCATAATAGTATCCGAATTCTATTCCTATATCCCTGTCGGCACCATTGCTTTGATATTCTCCCCTGTATGTTCCGTCTCCGTTATACTCTTCAACACGTACGGTTTTGTTCCACGCATCATAGTATCCTATGATCACAAAGTCTTTTTCGGCGTAATAATCCACGCCCATAACAAAGGAAACCACTCCTCTGTCCTTTACTTCTTCTCCCTCATGCTCAACCTTTAATACGTTTATCTCTTCCTTTTCAAGGTCAACATAGAACAGACATGCCGCCGTTTCGGAGATAATTGCTTTATTGTAATACATCATGCAAAAAAGCTTTTTCCCGTCATCCGTAAATGTTCCCTGACAATATCCGGCTGCTAAAAGCCTATTACCGCCAAACTCATCCCCGATCGGTATCTCTTTTTTTACGGTTCCGTCAGCTGTATTTAATATCACGAATTTCCCGTTATCACCGCCGCTGTTACCTTGGCCAGTTATTACCGCAACGGTTTTTTTATCTTTTGAAAGCACGCTGAAATCCGCCAAGAAAAGTCCCCCGCATTCATAGTACCACAATAAGCTTCCGTCTATGGTTGAAATGGCTGAAACGGCATCGGGTCCGCTACAGATAATACTATTTATTTCAGGTGCTTCAACGATTCTCTGTTTAATGGTAGCCGCATAATAATTGTACTTGATCTTCGAATCCGTACGCCATAACAGGGTCTCATCTTCTATGGAGAAGCATCTCAAAAAGCCTTTGGTATCAAGAGTATAAACCTTGCTTTTATCCTCGGAAAGAAGAAGTCCGTCTATAATATCTTCCTGTTCGAGGACACTGACGGTCCTCATAGTATTGTTATATCTTTCAACCCCGAGAGATTTTGACAGAAGATATTCGGCATCATCAGAAAACAGTTCTCTTCCCTCTTCGGTTCTTATCACCTGAAGAGCACACTCTATAGCCCTGTTGTAATTGGACTTATCATATAAAAGTTTTCCTTCATTAAGGAGTGCCTCGGCTTCGTTTATTTTCAGTTCTCTGTTTTTTTCGGTGATGTCATCGTACTGTTTCTTTATTTCGTCATTCTGCTTTTCTATCTGAACGCTTTTTTCTTTTATTTCATCGTTCTGCTTCTTAATCTCTTCGTTTTGCTTCTTTATCTCATCGTTTTGTTTTTCTATCTCTTCATTCTTATAATATATAGAGATTCCGTAAAACAGTGCCACTGCTGCCAGAACGCTCACAAGTGCCAGCATACGGTTTACTTTCTGTCTTTTCTCCCTCTGCCACAAAGAATCAAAGGGACATCCCATGATTGCAGCGTACAGTCTTACCGCCTCTTTTTTCATCCTTGATTTTTGAAATTTGTTGTTTACGTCCGTAAGATTTGCAGCCAGCGGTTCAATCTTTCCTGTCTCATTCCCGTCGTCATCATATGTTGTTGTCAGCCATTTAGGAAAAGAAGTGTCCGGGGTACCCTCAGCCAGAACAGCCACCACGTGGGATCTGTCATGGTGTTCCAGGAAATATTTTATCTCTCTCTCAACCCATATGGATTCAGGAGTGTCGGGAGTACATATCACTATCAGGTACTGAGTATGATCGAGTGCGGTACAGATGCTGTCAGTCAGATTGCTCGATACGGGAAGTTCCTCTTCGTCCCTGAAAACTTTTCCGAGCTTTTTGTCGCCCCATGCCTCCCTCATTTCACCGGGTACGGTATAGCGCTCTATCATGGTATGGATTCTTTTTGCCACATATTTATCAAGTTCTTTATGCCTGTAACTTATAAATGCACAATATTCACGAGTCTCTTCCATTTTTATCCCTTTTCCTTCCCATATACCGTTTACACCGGTTCATATGACTTGGCCATAATGTCTTTATTGATAATGTAAACATTCTTGGGATTTTCTTTTCTTGCAGCCAGAAAGTCGCCCGGATTTCCGAGCATATAATTTTCGCTCCAGGAAACAAATACTTTTGTCCTTCTGGTCAATTCCTTCGCATATACACATGACCCCGACTTCGGATAACAGGTCTTTGCGTAATCCTTGAGCGATTTATTCGTTTCCTCATCACCCACGGTTATGGCCTGCACCGCCGTATGCACGGTGGGAGCATATTCACCCTTGTAAATATAAGGCTCATCCGTAGGATTGTTATGGCTTAGGAAATAGTCCTCATCGTTTTTATATACTTCACCTTCCACTCCTATCATAAAATAAGTATCTTCTTTTATCATGAAAGGCATGTCACCTTCAAGTGTTCTAACGGAAACCAGAGTTCCCACCGGATATATATCCGAGGCTTTCGCATAGCCTATCGGCAGGCATTTTTTCTGATAAACCTTCTCATTCGTAAGATCCGGCACATTGTCTGATCCGTCATATATGTAATCCTGATTATTAAAGTAGTCTTCGGCCCTTTTCTTTATTATCTGATGCGCAGCCACTGCCATATCCTCGGCTTCCGAACCCGTAAGTCTGTGATATTCCTCAGCCAGCAGATCGTTTACCATGAATCCGCCGGACTTTCTCATATGTCCACCGCCTGAACCTATTCCTTCCGTAATGAATTTCGCCAGTTCATCCGCACGGGTCTCTTTCTCACAGCTGCGGACCGAAAGTTTCACGCCGTCATCAAGCGCGCAAAGCGCAATACAGCTGTGTATTGAATCCACTTCTATCAGTGCGTCGCTTATGATACCCAGGATATTCGGGTCACATTTTTCCGCTTCCGCTATGGCAAACCCGTTCCCGTTCTTGTAGTCAACCCCCGACATGGCATTTCCGGCTATCGTCAGCTCCTCCTGAGACAGATTACTGTTTTCAAGCAGTGTCAAAATATTCCTGTCAAGCTTAAACTCGAGTTCATCCCTCATATCCTTGTCTTTCGGATGCCTTATCTCCTGAAGTTTGCCGGTATCCATAAAAAGACCGTAGTAAAGAGCTGTCGAAAGCCCCGCATTATCACCCGGTTCAAAACCTTCGCTCTTCAGCATATCCCATACGATCGTAGCACAGGCTCCGTAATTGTCACGGACCTCATTCATTTCGGGGAGTTTTTCCCTGATAGCCTTATGGTGGTCTATAACAGCGACGTTACGGGCATCAAAATACTGAACGTTTCTTTCCCCGTACTGACAGTCGACAGTGAGCAAAAGTCCTGTTATCTCTTCCTCGGAAGTCGAGTATTCCATAGGTATCCCGAGTTCTTTTATCATCAGAACCAGATTACTCTTCCTGACTTCTCCCTTTCCACCGTATATCATACGTACTTTTTTGCCCTTATCCTTAAAGAACAGGTATAAACCGTACGCACTGGCTATGGCATCGGCATCGGGACTGTCATGTCCCTGTATCACTATATCATCATATTGAAGTAAACTACCTAGATCCACTTTCATTCCCCTTTCGATATCCGGGTCAAACCCGCAAACCACTTCGCCCGGTAAATGTCTCTTCTAAAATGCCTTCGGCGTTTCCCGGTAACAAAACAATGCTCCTCATCACGTTCAAGCAATCGTAAAAAGTATACCAAAATAGCAATTTTTAGTCAATCAAAACCTTGCATTTAACTTAAACTCGTGGTATGATATCTAAACCCCCAAAAAATTCAGATTAAAGGAGACTGATTCCCATGAGAAAACTGTTACCCGGAAAAGATAACACAGATTCCAGCAAAGAATTCGAAGAAGCCTTTTTTAATGAAATTTCAAACATCAATTCTTCAAAGGAAAAAAAGCTTGAAGACCACCTTAAAGAACTGGAAGAGAGCATAAGCCTCTTAAAAGAACAGTACAACGAAGGTGAATTCGAACTCGCCTCAATCATCGACAATAACGTGGCGGACTTCAGGAACACCGAAGCAGAACTGATACGTCAGGTAAAGGAGGATTCCAAGCCTTATTTCGGAAGAATAATCTACGACGACACTTCCCTGTATATCGGAAAACACTGCATAAAGCGCGGCCCGACGGAAATCCTTGTCACAGACTGGCGGGCGCCTATTTCCAACGCCTATTATGAAACCCGTATGGGTGAGATCACCTTCAGGGTTCCCAAAGGAAACGACGTCACCATAAATGTAACCCTTAAAAGAACTTTTGATATAGACAACAACAAACTTGTCGATTATTTCGATTCGGAAGCTACCACCAACGACGACCTGCTGAACAAATATCTCGCAAAAAATAAGCAGGCAGTCCTCAGCGAAATAATAGCTACCATACAAAAAGAACAGAACGATATCATCCGTCTCTCCCCCAAGCAGAACCTGATCGTACAGGGAGTGGCAGGATCCGGTAAGACCACGGTAGCCATGCACAGGATTTCATTCCTTCTGTATAATTACGAGGATATCTTAAGGCCCCAGGACTTTTTCATCATAGGCAGCAACAAGATGCTGTTAAAATATATCACAGGCGTACTTCCTGAGCTTGGAGTAAACGGCTTCGGCATGATGACCATGGAGGAATTCTTTACCCAGCTCCTCGATTCACACTGGGACGATTTTCACTATTGCGTAAAGGAGACCGATTCTTCAGATCCGGCTTCGGCCTTTAAGGGAACAGGTGCGTTCTTTAAGGCCTTAAAGGACTACTGTGACAATTATGAAAACAGGCACTTTAAGACCGATGACGTAATGCTCGACCCCAACAAGTTCAATCCCAAAAACGAAAAGGCTCCCGACACCCCCGAGCCCGAGGTCTGTATTTTCCGCGGTTCAGCCATCAAGCTGTATATAAAGGATCATCCGAATGTTTCGATGCAGGTGAAGATCAAGACCTTAAACGACGAATTGCTGGATAACCTGAACTATTACCTCTCAACAACCGGTAAGCTCTACAAAAAGAAAAAGACAGAAGCTATCAGACGGGCATTCTATTCATATTTCGGAGCCCAGAAATTTAAAGATTCAATCTTCGCTTTTTATGATGATTTCATAAGCACTTTTGACAACAGCGAAAAAATCCGCCCTCGTATCAGGTACGACGAGATGCCCGTAACTGCACCGACAGCCGGAGGAGCTACCACCGCCACAGTAAAAAGAACCGCTTACGATGTATACGATCTGGCAGCACTCTCATACATCCATCACAGACTCGATGAAACAGAACCTTTCCGTCTGGCAAAACACATCGTGGTCGACGAAGCCCAGGATTACGGCATGATGGCATATAATGCCCTAAAAGAATGTATATATGACTGTAAATACACCATCATGGGCGATGTCTCACAGAACATCAGGTATTCTTCGGGATTAAACGACTGGAAGGACTTAAGAGAGTTGTTCCTCACAAGAGAAAACGACAGTTTCCTGATGCTCAGGAAAAGCTATCGAAATACCATAGAAATATCCGATTTTGCCATGGAGATATTAAAGCACGGAAGCTTTGAAATATACCCCTGCGAGCCTATCATAAGGCATGGCGACGAACCTCAGGTAATAAAAGATGATCCTTCGGAAATAATAAACAAAATAATCGATCTGTGCAAGGAATATCATGAAGAAGAACTCGGATCGATAGCCATAGTATGCCGTGACAAAGAAGAAGCCGATGCATTAAAAGACAAACTGAGCGGTAGCCTCAACCTGGTAAATACCGATGAGGAAAGCGGTGAATACGCACAGGGTGTTATGGTACTTCCGGTAAACCTCACAAAAGGTCTGGAATTCGACGCAGTAATCCTCTACGAGCCTACACCCGAAAAATACCCTGTGGACAACAGCCATGTAAAGCTTCTTTACGTTGCCGCCACCCGTGCGATGCATAAACTCTGCATCCTGTACTCGGATAAACTTTCTGAATTATTCAAGAAGACAGATTCAGGTTCTCAGGCTACTTTCTTTGCAGAAGAAAAACGTCCGAACCTGCCCACCATCGAAGAACTTAGGAAAGCCGAAGAGGAAAAGAGCAGATTTATAGCCGCCGAAGCCGAAAAAGAAAAGAAGCTCATCATAGAATCCGCAGGCAAAAGGACCGGGCAGTATCTGGCCAAACGCAGCACCATTCCTGCTCCCAAGGATGCGGGCCCCGCTGTTTCAAAGACTCCGGCAAAACCCACCTATACCGGCGGTTTCCTTAAAGAAGTATCTCCCGAACTCTTAAAACCTTCGGGACACTCATTGGGCGGCTTTGCCACCAAATGGATCCACAAAAAGAATGACGGGATATATTTCCAGAGCCAGAACGGTATTATACGCTTCCGTCCCATAAGCGGGAACATAATCCGTGTAAGCTATTCAAAAGGAGTAGTCCTAAATATCCCTGCTTCCAAAGCATTCAAGGACTACCCGTTAAATAAAGATTTCCAGTATAAAGAAACTCCCCAGGAGGTTCAGATCACATTAAAGAATATGTCCGTCCGCTTTGACAAGTATCGCGGCGCATTTACATTCCTGAACAGCCGTAAAGCCACGATACTTAAGGAAAAGCAGTCGGAAGCCAGATTCTTTGATGATAAAAAAAGCCCTTCAATAACTTATACGTTTTTTGAAGGAACCTCTTCGGATGTATTCTATATACTGAACCCCGACGACGGCAAGCTGAACTACCTGAGCGGCAAGGCACTTTACTCAAACGACGGAAAGCATGTACCCTGTATCATAAAGAAGGAGAAATATGCCATCATCCCTCTGACGACGTCAAAATCAGCTTTCTGCCATATGCCCGTTGTAGGTACATTCATGTTCAGTGAGGACGCTTTCTCGGACTACTATCTGATAGTGGACGAGGATACCGACCGACTGGTTGAAAGTTATCGTGTAATATGTGGCTTGAATTAATACTACCCTTTCCTAATGCTGCTGTTGTACTTTGATATCAAGCTACCTCAGCATCCGTTAGCCAAGCAAAATAGAAAGCCCGGATTCAAAAGCGATTCCGGGCTTTTACACTGCAAACCAGCTGGTCAATGTCACCTCGAAAACGCTTCCTGCATTTCCTCGGTAACAAAATGATGCTCCGCTAAAAGGTGGGTGACATCTTATATTTTATTATATATCGGCTTCTGTGATGGTCATCAGTTCATCATCGGTGATGTTTTCATCCGTCATAACACGTGATGCCTGATTCGAGATAATGGTTTCAAACATGTTTCTTATATCTCTTGCATTTGAAAACTGCTCATTTTTATTGGCAACATGCGTCTCTATCTTCTGCCTGATAACAGATGCCGCCTCATCGCTCAGCTTATACTCGTACTTATCGCACAGTGAAGAGAAAATCTGTACCAGTTCCTCCGAAGAATAGTCAGGGAAGTGAATATACTTGTTAAATCTGGACTTTAATCCCGGATTTGAATTGATAAACTCTTTCATTAGATCCGGGTACCCTGCTACGATAACGATAAAATTATCCCTTCTCTTTTCCATGAGATTTATCAGTGTATCTATAGCTTCCTGACCGTAATCATTCCCCTTCTTTGCCAGCGTATAGGCTTCATCTATAAAAAGGATTCCACCGTTTGCCTCATCGATTTTTTCCTGTGTCTTGATGGCAGTCTGACCTACATACCCGGCTACAAGTCCGGCTCTGTCAACTTCTACCAGTTGTCCCTTGGTCAGAACTCCTATCTCTTTGTAAATATCTGCCATTATCCTCGCAACAGTGGTTTTACCTGTTCCGGGATTGCCGGTAAATACCATATGAAGAGAGACGGGAAGGGATTTCATGCCCTTTTCTTTTCTGAGTTTCTGCATCTTTACGAGATTGATAAGTTCCCTGACATCTTTCTTTATGGTCTCCATTCCTATCAGCTCGTCCAGATCAGCCATCGCAGAATGGCTTGAGTCCATCGTCTGCAGATCACTCTTCTCATCTATAGCATTCTCTGCTTTTAACCTGTCAAGCTCCTCCACAGCACCCTGGTTTCCGTTTGCCGCTGCGGTTCTGAGCCACGTGAGAGCTTCCCCTATATCCATATGGACATTGTATCCGTGCGAAAGGATATATTCAGCTTTTTCGGAAGCTTCTTTATCTCCCTGGAGCGCGGCCCTTATATACCATTCAAATGCAGCCTCTATACTCGGCTTTATGTTTTCTTCCTTGAATCCGTCCTCATAAAGCTCACCCACATAACGCTGAGCCCTGGCATTTCCACCCATGGCAGCCTTCAGATACCACATTCTGGCCTTCCGTCTGTCGGTATCGGTTCCCCTGCCGTTTTCAAAAAACACCGCCACTCTGTACTGGGCATCCACTATACCTTTCTGAGCCGCTTCAAGGTAGTAAACAAATGACTTTGAGTCATCATGAATGATACCCTGGCCTTCTTCATATATCACACCCAGCCTGTATGCAGCCATAGCATGTTCTTCAGCAACATCCGAAAATTTATGCGCGTTACGATAATACTTTACGGCTTCTGCACATTCCCCTCGCTTCTCGCGAAGTACACCCATATAATAATACGAAGAAATATCGTTAAGGATATTTGCTTCGGTCATCAGTTCCAGTGCCTTATCCTGGTTCTCCTCGACTCCCTTTCCTTCCATGTACAGAAGGCCCAGGCTGACGAGTGCCTTGGGATTGCTCGTATCATATTTGACTGTATCCGTAAGATATGCGGCAGCCTTCTGGTAGTTTACGGCAGTTCCTCTTCCCAGACGATACATCTCTCCCAGATAATACAGTGAATCTATGCTGCCCTTCTGGTTTGCATTTTCATAACATGCGAGTGCCTTTACATAATCCTGCTGCACACCGTATCCTAGTTCATAACAGAACCCCAGAAAAAGATTGGCTATCGGCAGATTGGCATATGGCATCTTATGGCACCATGTGATAATCTTTTCGGCAGGTATGCTTTTTATATTCTGTTTTGTGATCTGCAGCGACAAATGGAATCTGGCGTCATTGTTCCCTTTTTTTATCTCTTCTGTCAGATAATCAAACTTTGCTTCGGCAGACATTTCAGCCCAGTGAGCCGGATCTGCTTCGTATAATGGTTTATAATTGTCAACTGTCAATTTCATACGGTCCCCGCTAACCTCTCCGTTTTATTTGATATGTCTTTAATACACTATCGTCATTTTCAAAGGTATATACCTTTACATTCTCCCTCTTTACTATCCCCTCACCAAGAAACGAACCCGCCAGCTCCGCAAACGCCTTTGGTCCGTCACTCACATAAAACTCATGCTCACCTGTCTGCCCTATCTCACAGAGCAGGTTGTTCTCTTCCAGCAAGTATCTGAACTCTCTGGCGCACTCAAACGCAGGATTCACGAGTGTAATCCCGTCCCCGGTGACTTTTCTGATCTCATCAGCGAGCAGGGGATAATGCGTACATCCGAGTACCAGTGCATCTATTCCCTTTTCTATCAGATCATCAAGATACCTGTGGATTATCTGTCTGGTGATATCGTCGTCTACCCAGCCTTCCTCAACCAGCGGAACAAACAATGGACAGGCTTTTTTAAATACCTGTATATCCGGATCTGTCTTGTGAAGAAAATCCTCATATATACCGCTGTTTATAGTAGCATGCGTCGCTATAACACCTATCTTGTTGCTTTTTGTGACTTCTGCCGCAGCCTTTGCACCCGGCTTTACCACGCCTATTATCGGGACCTCGAGTTCCGATTTGAGAGCTTCCAACGCCAGAGCGCTTGCAGTATTGCATGCTATGACTATGGCTTTCACTTTCTTTTCCAGAAGAAACTTTACTATCTGCCTGGAATACATGATAACGGTACCCGCCGATTTGTTCCCGTACGGAACTCTCGCGGTATCACCGAAATATATGATTCTTTCGTTCGGCAGGCTGGCCATCAGTTCCTTGACCACCGTGGTCCCTCCGATACCCGAATCAAAAACTCCTATAGGAGCAGATGATGACATATCTATTCCTGTCTCCTTTTTTCATTCTATTTATTTTTTCTCACAGACAGGCACGGATCTTTGCAGCATACTCCTCAGCTTCACCGTCGGCATATGTCAGATGTTCCCACGGAACCACTACATTATCATCCTTGTATCTGGGGATAAGATGTATGTGAAGATGGAATACCGACTGCCAGGCAGCCTCTCCTGTATTCTGAAGAAGGTTTATACCGTCACAGTTAAACGCCTTCTTCTGTGCATTTGCTATCTTTGAAGCAACCTTCAGAGCCTTTGAAGCCACATCCTCATCTATAGAAAGAAGATCTGCGCAATGCTTCTTGGGCAGGATCAGTACATGTCCCTTTGCAGCGGGTGAAATATCCATGATAGCCTTGAAATCACTGTCTTCATATACTACGGTTGACGGAATGCTTCCATCTATTATTTTACAAAAAATACAATTATCCATAACTGCCTCCTTTATTCAAACCGTTTTAGTACGGTAAACTTTTCCCGATAATCATCTATTATACATTCTACACTCTTTTTCCAAATCTTTCAAGTAGTCTTGCATTTTTTTATTTCTTATATTATTATGATAAAGCATAAAATTTGCTTAGTGGCAAATTTACGCCCTAATATTTTACCAAACGTGTCAGACAATCCAGCTGACA
>JAEEKN010000297.1 GCA_016282435.1 Lachnospiraceae bacterium
GCCATGGGCTCGATAAATACGGTGGACCCGCTCGATGACTGGTCGTGTATCATTCCGGCAAATGAGTTTTTGTACTCTGATTTTACCGGGATACAGAACCTTCCGTCACGCATGGTGATAAGGTTGTCCTGCAGGAGCAGCTTGTTGTCCTGTGAGTTTATAATGGAATTCAGCTGATCCCTGATTTTGTCATTCGTGGTCTTTATCGAGCGCCTCACACTCTTTAAGCCCGCACTCGCGTCATCCGCCATCTCGTCCTCCGAGATGATGCAGCGGAGTATCTCGTGATTTATGGTCTTGAGCGGTTCTAACAGTCTAAAGCGCTCGGACAACGCGTCGTCTTCGACGCCTTCCTCCTGCTTGCCATAGCTTTTAATGTGCTCCGTCGCCGTCAGCACAGAACTAATATGCATCAGTTCACCCATACCCAGGCACGAACGTATCTCGAGACGTTTTATCGAGCCGCGGATATCGTGTATGCCTGAAAACGACAGGCTACCCTTTTTATATATTCTGTTGAGTGCCGCTTCGGTCTCCGCCTGTCTGGTCCTGATCTCCTCTATATCAGATGAAGGCACCAGTTCCCGGCACTTCTCCTTGCCCAGTTCCGAGCCCGCAAGGTTTGTAAGTTTTTCAATAATCTTTGTATATTCTAATGTTCTTAATGCTTTTTCGTTCATTTCAATTCTTCCATGATAATCTGTGCAGCTGCCCTACAGGGTTCAGCTCGGAAAATCCGTTTTGTCTCAAGGCTTCATACAGTACGATAGCTACAGAATTACCGAGATTTAAGGAGCGAATGTCACCCACCATGGGTATACGTATACAGGAATCCTCGTTATCCACCAGGATTTCTTCCGGGATCCCCGCCGTCTCCTTGCCAAACATGATAAAATCATCCGGTCCGAAGGTCACATCCGTGTATTTATTGTGCGCCTTTGTGGTCGCATAATAAATCTTTACACCCGGATGTTTACTCAGGAAGTCCTCATAGTTTTCATAGATATAGTATTCAAGCTTCGGCCAGTAATCAAGTCCGGCACGTTTTAAATGCTTATCATCTATCCGAAATCCCAGCGGTTTTATCAAGTCCAGGACAGACCCGGTGGCTACGCAGGTTCTGCCTATATTCCCGGTATTCTCGGGAATCTCGGGTTCATGTAATACTATGTTCATACTGTTCTCTTTCCTATATCTTGGCAAAAATATCTTATATCACAAGTCATCTGTGTTTTGCTACGAAACGTTCAATACGTTCCAACGCTTCTTTAATCTTCTCTATGGAATAAGCGTATGAAATCCGCAAATACCCCTCACCGCTGTCGCCGAATGCGGTACCCGGTACTACGGCCACCTTCTCTTCTTTTAAGAGCTTCGTAGCGAATTCCTCCGAGGTCATCCCTGTTCCCTTGATGCAGGGGAATACATAGAACGCACCCCTGGCTTCAAAAGTAGGAAGTCCCATGCGGCGAAGTTCATGGATCAGATACCTTCTTCTCTGATCATAAGCATCGGTCATCATCTCTATATCGGAATCCCCGTGTTTTAAAGCCTCTATCGCTGCGTACTGACTGGTGGTTGGAGCACACATGATAGCAAACTGGTGCATTTTGGTCATCTGTTTTATGATGACTTCAGGTCCTGCCGCATATCCGAGTCTCCATCCGGTCATAGCGAATGCTTTAGAGAATCCGTTTATGACTATGGTTCTCTCCTTCATACCGGGGAATTCAGCTATGGAGGTATGCTTCTCACCATAGGTAAGCTCTGCGTATATCTCATCAGACAGTACAAACAGGTCTTTTTCTATGATGACATCCACTATTTTTGCCAGTTCTTCCCTGGACATAACGGATCCTGTAGGATTGTTCGGGAAAGGAAGTATCAGTACCTTTGTCTTCTCGGTGCATGCATTCCTGATCTGGTCGGCAGTGAGCTTAAATTCATCTTCGTCCTTCAATTCTATGATGACAGGTTTTCCGCCAGCCATGATGATACAGGGTTCGTAGGACACGTAGCTCGGCTGGGGCAGGAGAACCTCATCCCCGCTGTCCAGCATGACTCTTAAAGCTATGTCTATAGCTTCGCTTCCACCGATGGTGATGATCACCTCTTTTGACCATTCATAAGTGAGGTTAAACCTGCGTTTCAGATATCTGCAGATTTCTTCACGGAGCTCTTTTAATCCTGAGTTCGATGTGTAATATGTTTTTCCTTTTTCAAGTGAATATATACCTTCTTCCCTGATATGCCAGGGTGTCTCAAAATCAGGCTCTCCTACGCCCAGTGATATAGCATCCTTCATCTCGTGCACTATATCAAAGAACTTCCTGATACCTGAAGGTTTTATTTCGGTTATTGTTTTATTTAATGGGTCTCTCATTTTTTCCTCTATCGATATCGTTTATTATTTTTTTAGAAATTCATCTGAATTCTCTCATCGTCACTCTCAAACTGCATGACGATACCCTGATCCTTGTACTTCTTTAATACGAAGTGGGTGGCTGTACTCTGTATGGACTCCATGGGAGCCAGTTTTTCAAATACGAAACGTGATACTTCACGCATGCTTTTTCCTCTGATGATAACAGTGAGGTCAAAGCCGCCTGACATCAGGTATACCGATTCCACTTCGTCAAATTTGTATATTCTCTCCGCTATCATGTCAAAGCCCTGTCCTCTCTGAGGTGTGACTTTAAGTTCGATGAGTGCGGTAACCTTCTCTTCCGATACCTTGTCCCAGTCTATAAGTGTGGGATATCCGCAGATGACCTTATCCGCTTCCATCTCCGCTATCGCGACTGTAAGTTCGTCTTTGGTACATCCCAGACGGATCGCCATTTCATCCAGATCTATTCTTGAATCCTTCGCTATAGTGCGCAGTATTTTTTCTTTTAAAGCGTTCATTTGTATGTTCTCCTATATTTTTATATTATCAACTATTCTTTTTAAGCACGGGTCAGGTATCTGACGGTGGGTCCTTTTATCACTTTGGCGTTTTCAGCAGTGGTATATCCTATGATCCGCGCGGTTATCCCCTGTTCTTCCAGGTTTTTAAGTATGCTGCCCGGTGTAGCGGTCGCTACGAGATACGCTCCCGCACTATCTGCTTCATAAGGATTTATATCCTCATGGTCACATAGCTCTATCACCGCCTGATCTATCGGGATGTCATAGAGATTCACCTCTAGACCCGTAGACAGTTCTTCTCCCAGTCTCCAAAGAGCCCCGAACACTCCATCCTCACCGCATTCCATTATATGAGACGATGTGGCATTTCTCTGATTAGAATCAATCTGCCGCAGTTCTTCCGTTATTCTCACTCGGGTTGCCTTTAAGTATCTTTCGGGATAACGCGCTTTAAGCTCCTCCCACTTTTCTTCCAGCAAAGAAAACGCTTTGCTTCCGGCGGCAGAGCCTATCATAATGATCGTATATTCTGTTTTTTCCGACATAAACTTCCTATTTGAAATCTTTTTCGTATTGTGATATGATGATACCTAGTACAAAATTTCAACGGCCGTTCAAGCTTGCTTGATAAGGCCTTGAAAATTTTGATTATACAAGTGCCGCCAGTACACCGATAACAAGCGCGGCTACAAGAATGATAACGATGGTTACTGTGAAAATTCTTCTGGTTTTTTTGCTGTAAATATTCATTGTTATTCTCCTAAAACTATATATTTTTATCCCGCAAAAATTCCGGGATTATTATACTTATTACGAAAGGTACCATTATGAAAATACCTGTTTTCGGTCTGGTCATGATATTCGTAGCATGGCTGACCTATGAATTAAAAAAGCATACACGTATGGAAAAAAAGGCTGAAGCCGAATTCTGGGAGAGGGAACGCAAGTCCGGTTTTATCCCCAGAAAAAGTACTTCCGATATAAACTATATCACTATCGATGAAAGCTTTCTTCCCGTAGAACGTGGCGAATCCGACAGTGAGCTTAACACTTTATGTAACCGTATACTGGACTATAAAGGTAAGAAAATAGCCGATCTGTCCTCCTTCAGCAATACCGAGCTCAAAGAAAAGTACGGTACTGCCAACTTCACTTCCCTGTCGGAAGCGGATACAAACTTTACCGCTATAGTTGCCCCTCTGGGACGTCTTACCGAATGCCTCTATGAGGAAGGACGTCTGGCTGAAGCGGAGACCGTCGGAAAGTTCTGTGTAAACAGCGGAATCTACACATATCCCGTGCTCTACACCCTGGGTCAGATATATGATACCATCTGCGATACCGAGATGCTCAAAGATCTGATACAGGTAGCGGAAGAATCCGGTAAATGTCAGGAAAGAACTCTGTCTTCCCTCAAGGCTCTTCTAGGATAAATAATTATTGCAGCACACTTTCAGCTTACACATCTCACATTTCGGTCTGCCCGATATGCAGATATTCCTTCCGTGGTCTATCATCTGAAGATTTATCCGTGACCAGTGGTCTTTTGGAATGATCTTCATAAGCTCAAACTCAGCCTTTACCGGGTCATCCGTATCGGTGAGTCCCAGTAGTCTCGATATCCTCTTTACATGGGTGTCGACCACTATGCTGTCCTCATGGTAGATATGGCACCTGATGACATTTGCCGTTTTTCTGCCGACTCCCGGAAGGCTCGTAAGTTCTTCTATGCTTTTTGGAACCACTCCGTCGAATCTCTTAAGCAATTCTCCCGCACATTCCTTTATATGCTTTGCTTTTGCCCTGTAATACCCTGCAGGACGTACGTCGTTCTCCAGTTCCTCTATATCGGCCGAAGCAAAATCTTCCAGACTCTGATATTTTTTATATAAATCCCTCGTTATGATGTTTACCCTGGCATCCGTGCACTGTGCGCTCAGGATGGTCGCAAACAGAAGCTGCCAGTCACATCCGTATTCCAGAAAACATACCTCATCCGGGTACATCTCGTCCAGAATAGAAAGGATTTCTTTCACCTTTTTGTTCGTTTTAATACTGTTTGATTTCATCGCAGCCACCTCTCCGGGTATAGGCTATTAAAGCGTTTATCGCGTCAGATCAGGTAGCTCGGCAGATTCTTCATGAGCACACCGGACTTGGGCTTCATCCTGAGCCTGATAACACCCTGTTCAGGTCTGAATATCGTAGCAGCGAGATCAAAACCTTCATCGGAAGTCTCCATAAGCCTTACAAAAGCTTCGGTAGACACTGCTCCCAACTCCCATACGGGAATATCCACATTCTCCTGATGGTCATTGTTGTTTATCGCTATCACAAAACGCTCATTTTTATCAAAACGTCCGTAAGCTATGAGTCCGTGCCTTCCGGCAAGGAACTTTAAGGATCCCTTCTTCAGGGTCTCATAGCTTCTGTGGAAACCTATCATCTCTTTGTGGAACTTGATAAGATCCATATCTTCCATACCCCATGGATATGTACGTCTGTCATCGGGGTCAGTCCAGCCGCATACACCTGCTTCATCCCCATAGTAGACAGTCGGCGCGCCAGGCCATGTCATCTGGATCATGACAGCTTCACGCATAACGGCCGGCCTGATGCCCTGAGACGCTGCATCCGCGCCCGCGGTAGCCAGTCTTCCGCATTTACCGTTGGTTCTGGTCATAAAACGGGAATGGTCGTGGTTCGACAGCTCATTCATAGCCACCTGCAGGGACTGACAGTTCATCCTCGACATATGGTAGATCATGGCTCCGTAAAAAGCTTCATGATTGTTCAGCAGATCCCCGCGATAGTGATCGCTGTGTTTCTCAAGACCGGTCAGGAACCAGGTCACCGGCTCCATAAAGGCCTCATAATTCATGATCGTATCCCATTCACCGCCCTGGAGCCACTTCCAGGAAGCATCATAATTCTCCGCCAGGATGATAGCCTCCGGATTCGCCTCTTTTACTTCCCTCCTGAAACGTTTCCAGAACTTGTGGTTATACTCCTCCGAAAATCCCAGATCGGCTGCCACATCCAGTCTCCATCCGTCCACACTATATGGAGGTGATACCCATTTTCTTCCGATACCTATGATATAATCTTCCAGAGCCTGTGAACCTTCATAGTTCAGCTTCGGAAGAGTTTTATGTCCCCACCATCCGTCATAATCGTCATTGTACGGCCATTTGTCGGAATAGAATTTGAAGAAATCCCTGTAAGGGCTGTCCGCGCTGATATATGCACCGGGTTCATATCCACGTTCTCTCGGATAAATCTTCTGTTTATCCAGCCATTTATTGAACGATCCACAGTGGTTAAACACGCCGTCAAGTATAACTTTCATGCCGCGTTTGTGAACTTCGGATACGAAATTCGCGA
>JAEEKN010000298.1 GCA_016282435.1 Lachnospiraceae bacterium
CAAGACAATATGCCAGTTCTACCGGATGGTTTTTCACATACTCAGCAATCGGCGCATTTTCACATATCTTTCCATTAAAACATGTATGTATCAACGATTCAACATCGTCTTCATTAAAGTAATCAATAAAACTAAAGAAACCCTTAAACTCAACCTGATCGCGCAATAAAAGGTACCAAATGCTTTTTAATGTGCTTTCTAACCTTTCAAATGCATCTATTTCATCATAAAACAATTCTGCTGACTTAATAGCATCATTCAGTGGATTGCTTAATGAATCAGTCTGAAGTTTGTCATCTTTTAAAAGTCTATGATAAGGTTTTGCAGGGAAAAGCAAAGGCGATAGTAATAAAGTGTCTATAAATGTCTTGTTCCCATTTAAAGAAATAGCCGTGCCAAGATATTTTAAGTCACATTCCATAATATTATGACCAGCTATATAAGAATAATCATTTACAAAATCCAAAAAACTGCTAATTCGGGCATCATGAAACTGATGCCGTTCGGAATCAACGGCACCTATATCCAGTATTTTCCCATTTTCGGGATTGATTTCTGCATCAATAAAAAGGATTTGTTTCATTTTTTTCACCATGTTTGCTACATCTTAAAATTTTCTACATTCTTATTCTTTCAGAAAATCTTTACTTGTCCTAGGACCTATGAAATATTCTACTATTTCTTTCTGAACATTCCTTGGATATTTTAGCAAGGTATATTCATTTCCCGCCTGGCTTATCTTTTCTTCTGTTATAATACCCTTTTGCAATCCCAATTCTGTTTGCGTCCTCAGATTAAAACCGTTTATCTGGCGTTCTTCGATATATCCCTGGTTCTGAAGAAACTCCAGGATTCTTACGTTTGTTGCCTTCTTTACATCATCCGCTGTACCGATCCTGTTAAACTCATCCTTTATTTCTGTAACATACCTATAATCCTGATAGTCAAAATTTTCTGCATCCTCCGTGTTAAGATAAAAATCTTGCTTTGGCGTTTTCTTTTTCTTACTTTTATGTGAAGCCTCTTTTGCAGCCTCCTCATCATCTCGAATGCTTGTAACCACTCCTGGGTTATCGTCAAGATACGCTAAGATTTCATCAACAAATCTCTGCCCGTACTTTTCAAGCTTCATATTGCCAACACCGGATACTTCGAGCATCTCCCGTAAGTTCTTAGGAGCTTTCGCACACATATCAACTAATGTCTTATCACTAAATACTATGTAAGGCGGGATTCCTTCTTCTCTGGCAAGTCCAGTTCTCAATACCTTAAGTTTATCAAATAATTCATATCCAGCCTTAGTAAGGCTATCTGTCTTTCTGTGCCTTTCTCCTCTCCCATAACTGTTCTGTTTTTCTATGGGGATTTTGACTATAACATGAGTGTTATTATCTTTTAATGTATCATAATTACCTAATCTTATAACACTATATCGGCCTTCAGACTGGTATATATAACCATCCGTAAGCATCTTGTTGACAAGGCTCTTCAATTTCTCCTCAGTAATATCTTTTAATCTTCCATACGATCTGTATTCATTTGTTCCAAGCTCCTTCAGTCGTGCAAGGTTTGCTCCAAGCAAGGTTCCTAAAACTATATTAAGCCCATACCTACCTTTAGTTTCATATACACAATTAATAACTTGTTTCGCAGCCTCAGTCATGTCTACTTCAATGTAATCTCCATTACAGTTTCCACAGTTATCGCAGGGCGTTTCCGGATTCTCCCCAAAGTATTTCAAAATATAATTTCTTAGGCATCCTGTTGTACGGCAATACCCTTCCATTATCTGAAGTCTTTTTTCATCGCGTTGCTTAATTAACTCTATATCTTCCTCTGATATATCAGTGAACTCTTTATGTTCAAGAAGAAAACGATCAATAATAACATCCTGTGGAGAATAAAGAAGTACGCATCGAGCAGGCTCATCATCTCTGCCCGCACGTCCTGCCTCCTGATAATAATTTTCCATACTCTGAGGCATGTTGTAATGTATAACATAGCGGACATTAGACTTATCTATTCCCATTCCAAAGGCGTTTGTAGCAATAATTACTGGGATTCTGTCATAGATAAAATCATCTTGGTTTCTTTTTCTTTCCTCAGTATTCATACCTGCGTGATATCGCGTTACCAGCACAGTTCTTCCCTTCAGAAGCTCATATAAGGCATCGACATTCTTTCTTGTAGCACAGTATATGATCCCGCTGTCAGATTGATGCTTATCAATATAATCAATAATATAGTCGTCCTTTTTCTTTATCGGCTCAACGCTAAAATAAAGATTGGGGCGATCAAAGCCTGTAACCACTTCTTTAGGATTCCGAAGCTTAAGCACACAGGAAATATCCATCTTTACTTCTTCTGTAGCTGTAGCGGTAAATGCGCTTACTACCGGTCTTTTTGACAAACTGTCAATGAACTCGACTATCTTTAGATAGCTTGGTCTGAAGTCCTGGCCCCACTGTGAAATACAGTGAGCCTCGTCCACCGTAACCATTGATATGTCGGCTTTAGATGCAAATACTTTAAATCCATAGCTTTCTAGTCTTTCAGGCGCAACATACAATATCTTAAATCTTCCTGCGGCCGCCAATTCATAAACTTTCGATATCTGAGACTCTGTCAGTGAAGAATTTATATATCCGGCATGAACCCCGGCGTTATTAAGAGCCTTGACCTGATCCTGCATAAGTGATATCAATGGTGATATTACTATGGTCATCCCAGGTAAAACCAATGCCGGTACCTGATAACATATTGATTTTCCAGAACCAGTGGGCATGACCGCTATAACATCATGCCCATCCAAAATCGCATTTATAACACCTTCCTGACCTTCCTTGTACGAATCATAACCAAAATACACTTTTAAGGTTTCTTTTGCATCCATCTTATAAATTTATCCTTTAAGCACTTTATAATTTACAATATTTCACTTAAACAACTATCTTATACTTTTTCGCATAAAATATATGTATCAATAAATCCTCAAGTTCCTCTATACCCCCACACTTCATACCCCTGCCGCTTGGCAGAATCATAAACAGGCCTCATATTTACTTCTAATACCTTCCGGAACTTTTCTTCATCATGCTCTCCCCGATACAGTTCCTGTATTGCCCAGAGTGAATGAAGGTTATCCTTATAGCATTCTCTGAATAGCTTTTCTATACCGCCATCATTTTTATGTGTGTACATCAAATATTGATTTCTCGCAAAACGTGTAAAGAATGGCTCCCATTTCGGAAGCTTGTTTCCCTTTGATGAATTGAGGTTGGAATCCATCGGCATGAGGTTCCAGAGCTCATCATTCATCACGAATGACCACGGTATGAAATGGTCCACATCATACTTTGTCTCGTTTATCAGCTGTCCTGTGAAGACATCATCTATTTTTTCTTTTGTTATAATAACATCCCATAGATCATGGACCTTCTTCAGCTTACGCATCTTTTCGTTGTCGTCTATGGAGCGCAGTTTATATACCAGTCCAGGTATATCCGGGTTATTGCTCTGTAGCCATCTGAGCTTTTCATATTGTATCCAGCCCAGGATTGCCACTGTGTTACCCTGTATCATCCGCATCCACATTGGGTTGAAGTATACTTCTTTGTTTATACTTATACTGTCTCCCAAAATATACGGAAGTGTCTCATGTTCCCGATTAAACAACCGGATATATTCTACCATTCTTACGCTGCTGTCCCAGTTTTTCGGATTGATGTCTTTTCCGAAGAATCCGGCCAGTGCCCTGTATGGTACCATATGTGTCAGTTGTATCTTTACTTTTTTGAGTTGTTCAGAATACTCGTTTAGCTTTGTCTTTAATTCTGCTTTGGATGCGTTTCCGGGCAGACCGGTCAGTTCTTTTAGTTGCAAGATAGCTCTTTCCAGTCCATCCTGTACTTCACCGTTTGCATTCAGTCCGCTCAGGTGTACATGGTATTCCACCACAGAATACCATGCGTTTGTTATCATCTCGTCTATTATCTCAGAGAATGTGGTCTGCTCTTTTCCTTCG
The DNA here is from genome assembly GCA_016282435.1 of Lachnospiraceae bacterium. Taxonomy (GTDB): domain Bacteria; phylum Bacillota; class Clostridia; order Lachnospirales; family Lachnospiraceae; genus RUG11977. The sequence goes on from JAEEKN010000298.1 coordinate 4,025, forward strand.
GATATTAGCTTTACCAAAGCCTCCAACCAATAAAACTTGTAGCAGTATGACGGATCCTTCATCATCTGTGAGAAGGCTTCCAGATTGAGAGTATTTTGGTATATATCTTCTACCCGTAATATATGTTGTCCGTCATTGAGTATATAATCCATAATGTTAACCCTTATTAAGTATTACATTTAGCCACTTTTCGTCTTCCCTGCCGGGTCTTATATCTGCTGTAACCCAGTATTCCTTTAATTCTAATTCAGTGAACTGTTTCAGATACTGTGCCAAAGTTTCTTCTGTAAAGTCGGTGAAGTATCTCTCTCCTCTTTCGCCTTCGAAGATCCCGTACTTAAATGATGTGTATATAGTACCGCTAGGTTTTAGAGCTGATATCATTTTCCTCATAACATCAGTAAGTTCATTCTTTGGCAGATGCAGGATTGATGAGCATGCCCATATCCCGTCGTATTCTTCTATTGCGCTCAATTCCTCAAAATACATCTGCTTTACAGGTACACCCGTGTATTCCGATGCTATGCGGCACATTTCGGGTGAGCCGTCAGTTGCATCCACCTCATTACCTTTTTCCAGGAAGTATTTTGTATCCCTTCCTACTCCGCAGCCAAAGTCGAGTATCTTTGCTTTTTCCGGTAGATATTTTAGGAACATTTCCTGGGTTTTACTAAAATCTATTTTCTGTGTGCCGGCGGTGAAGCTTTCGGCGTTTTTCTTATAATATGCAAGCGTTTTTTGCTTTCTGTTTTCTTCCATTTTTCCGGCCTCAGTTTCTATATTTTCAACATTCAACTAAACGATTTTTTCAGAACATTTTCAAGCCCCTCAATAAATGTTTCATAAGACTAAATTTACAGTAAACGTCATGTTGAACATCCAGATTTTCTATTCTTATGTGTCTCCTTATTATTTATAATATAATCATGTGGATCATCAAATTCCTTCGCTGTTAGATTCATAATATATACACCCTGAGACCTCAGCATGAATAATTTCTATTTAACCATACTTTATGTATTTTTGTATTATTTCTCAGCCAATTTCTCCATTGAGTTTTTACATAAGAAGTTAATGACATCTTTTGGAGTAATTTCTGCCTCCATAAAATCACTATGGATTGCTTCCCTCCACTTTATATCTCCGCTGTCCGTAAATGACATCCATGCTTTTTTAATAACTTTAAGAACTTTATCTGCCCATTCAACAAATTTATCTCTATTAACATAATAAATATCTTTAACATAAATTTTCGCATCTTTATCTAGTTTCTCTGAGTTTGTAATAAAAATATTTATTATTTCTACATTCTTTGCCAACTTTTTTTCTTTTTCTTTTATCCAAGTGGGATGTCTTAAACTTTCACTAATATCTTTTATAGGTATTTCCTTTACTTCCCCTTTCTCACCATATATCTTATCTTCCGAAACAATAACTAAATTTTCATTTATAATCCAATAAGGATCTGGACAGCCCTGGTCTTTCTCAGGATTTTTTGAAATATAACCCAACATTTCTCCCAACATTTGTTGACCTCTTTCAAATGTTACTCCCGTAGATTTTAAGCACCCCTTAATTTCATCAATCTTTGCATTCAGTTTTCCTATCACTGAAAACTTGTTGAGTACGTTTTCTATTCTTTCAATACAATCATAAAAAAGATCGTCTTCACTGGTTTCTTTTTCTAAAGAAAACAATCTGTTCGAAAGATTTGCTAACCATTTAATACTAATATTAGCATATTTTGCCTCTGAAAAAAGTTGTATACTCTTTTGTTTATATTCACTCTGACCATCTTTATACAGATAATATGCCACACTCCCGGCCATATAACACCAATAACATCTATAACCTTTCAACGACTCATGTGTTAATGTTTCTACAATCTCATTAGCATAACCGTATGCTGCTTTATAATCTTTTTTCCATATAGAATACTGGAAGTTTAACTCTTTTAAAGATGATTTACTCATCTGTTTATTAATTTCTTCTTCGGATAAATCCCTTTCATTCAAATAGCTATTTCTGGTTTTTACAATATAGTTTTCCGCACCTTGCCAAACCTCATTTCTTAGCAAAAAATCTCTAACCTGCTCTATCATTTGATCAATATTCTGATACTCACGAGAATTGTCAATTCCAAAATCTATCTCTGCGCGTAACTCTGGTGGAAACATTTTCACTTTTTCTTTTTTAGTAAAGTCATTGTAAATTGATTCACCCAAAACACACACAACCGAAAAATCACTAGGATTCCTAGAGCATCTACCGACTGCCTGTATAATACGAGTCTTAATTCGCTCAGAGAAAAGTTTATATGCGCCCATTCTATAAATCATGAATTTTTCTTGTATGTTTGTCATTTTAGGAAAGTTATACAATATAAGAAGCCTACTTTCGTCATCTGCAAAATCTATTCCATCAAATCTATTAGCTAATATAACTGCTGATTCTTTCTCACTTTGTAATTCATTTTTACTTTTTTCTATATTTTCTATAGTATAAACTTTTGTAGCACTTATGTTCTGTTCAAAAAAAGATTTAACTTTGTTCACGGTAACTAAATCTGGCACAATACAAACACTTTTTTTACACTCTTTTTGCAAATGTACTACCACTTCAGAATGTTTATCAGCATCAAATGCCAAATCAGGAAACAAGAAAAATTTTCTACCTAGACCCTTTTTATCCCAATTATTTACTATTGGCAATCTGTATATATTTTTAATTCCAGTAATTCTTTCAAGCTCTCCATTTTGTCCTAGCGTCGCCGACATCAAAAAACGTTGTTTTGCGTTAGCAAAAGAGTCATGCAACATTGTAGGCGCAATCAAAGGACGTATAGTAATATTTCCATTAGATAAAAACACATTACAATCCTGTAAATTCTCTGAGATTCTAGAAAACGCATAATAATTTGAAGTTCCTTCTTCAATTCCTTCTTTTACTATTTCACTGAACATGTTTATTTTATCAAGGATTGCGGGCATAGGAACGAGATCACTCCACGAAGCTAAATCAGGTGAACACTCTTCTAATACCAAATTATTAAAATCAATTTCTCCAATATATGGATTTAAGAAATTCGCCAATTTCTTGAATATTTTATTAGATTTATCAAACTGAACTGTCCAATTTGATAATATATAATCCTCGCTAGAATGAACATCATCCATTATTACCATTTCTACTGAGGAAAAGAAAGAATTCATAGCAAAAAACGAACTATACGTGGTTACTCCAATAGCTTCTGCCAAATTAAAATCGCTTTTATCTTTTGGTAAATAGTCCTTCTGTTTTCCGCAAAAAGCAATTGCATTTAATCCAAATTTTGTTTTTGCCTGTTCCACCACTTGATTTACCAACTGATTTGTAGGACATAGGTATACTACTTTATCTCCATTTTTCCTTCTTCTATACTCACCAGCTAACAAACCTACCAGAGTTTTTCCGCTTCCTGTCGGTAATTCTACCGCTATATTACTTTGTTCAATTTTGTCCATATATGAATCGAGCATAGCGCTTTGATAATCAAGGGGTCCCATGATTTTCTTCAATTTATTATCCTGATACATCTCCTGAGGTGATGCATATGTAAATGTTTCAGTGTTTTTAAATACAAATGGCATTTTTTATTCCTTTCTTTTCTCTTAATAGTATGTCCAAATATTATATTTAATCATTTCATTTGCAAGATTAGATGTTGTTAAATTATGTTAAAATCTTCACCGATGAATTTAAAACAGCTTATTTTCACTTCATAACCCTTTCCATTAGTGACTTATAACTATCCACAACATCATATACAACATTCTCTCCGCTTATCGCCTTAAAATGTTCTCTGGCACAATGTATCTTAGATTCTTCAATCAATCTAAGTTGCATTGAATTCATAGAACCTTTTGTCTCAGCCACAAAATAAATATGTTTTACTTTACCTTCATAAAAAGCGATTGCCCAGTCCGGATTATAATGCCCTACAGGTGTCGAAATATAAAAACCATCTGGATTTTTCCGTCGTATCAGCTTATTTTTCATAATGTCATCATAAAAATAACTCTCTTTTATGTTCCCCGAGAAGCCATATTTTCCATTAGTATATTATATAACATTTAATATATTTTTTCAACAATTTGAGTCATTATGAAAAAATCATTTTTAACAATTTTTACTCTTTCTACTTCTCCATAACAAAAAAGGCATAGGATAAGAGTTTTCATCTTAAACCTAAGCCATTACGTTTTATACTATGTCTTCTTCAAAACCTTGTTCTTTAGCAACAGGATTCGTGCGGCTATACTTTTCACCTTCGCCTTCTGTCATGATTTATGAAGTTATCCGGGCAGATATTTCTGTGTATCTTCTTTTATCATGCCTGCTACGTCCCCGAATCTTTCTTCCAGGATTGGGATCAATGTTTTGTATCCGTCTGCGAAAGGCATTTCGGTGAGTAGCATTCTTCTGTGCTTTTGGGTTCTTATAATCAGGTATTTTTTCTCTTCGTTTATTTCTATACCGGCTATGTCTACTCTATCCACCACCGTCAGCCCGTGGTTGAGTCCTATCAGGCCGATTGGTGTGACAAATACCTGTATTTCCGGGAGCCAGATGGTGTCCGGATGATTTGCGAGTTCATCGATCTCACGGGCACTGTATCTCCTACCACTGCAGGCAGGCCGAAGATGTTTGAACGTATAATGGGCGCCGCACATTTGGTTCCATATCCCTGTTACTATGAGGATGGTTGTGCCAAATACGACCCCTACCGGATGATCCCGGCTTATTGCATCCCACAGTCTTATGTTTGCCGATGGATCCGAGTGTATGTCTATCGCTGCCCTGACTACGCTCACCAATATGAGTATACATCCCACAAGTGCCATGCCGATAAATATCTTGAACGGCCAGCAGTTTTCACGGATCTGGTCGCAGATATGTTTATTGGTGTAGTTTTTCGTGTATATTGCCAGTCTTTCCTCGGCTTTCTTTTTCGCGTCTTCTCTTGGTTTCTCTGTTTTTAATCTTTGAGCACTTCTCTCTATTTTCTTTCTCTTTCTTTTTCCCACGTTATCACTCTTTTCCCTTTTTGAGGGTTGTTTTTTGTATGTCCCCCGTCTGTTTACGCTTATGATGAAATCATATCATTTTTCACCCCAAATGTAAACTTTTTGTGCAAAAAACTATCGTATCCACGAATCCATGAACCCATGAACCCATGAATTTCAAGAATTCAAGAATTCAAGAATAATTTTTTTCTACAAAAAAGGACAAAGCCTCATACAGACTCTGTCCTTAAAAACCTTTTCTTCCCTTTGCCTTGGTCTCGATATTTCCGTTTTTATCAAACCCGTTACTTCAACTTAAGCTTAACCTGCTTCTGAAAGAATGCTGCCCCATAGCATATTATCTGCTCATATCCTTTCAGACATTCGGCATATTTTCCCTTAACAATCTGCTTGATGGCTTCCTTGCAATCCTTGTCCATATCAGATTCTTTATCCGACTTTTTCGCTTCTATAATAATCGCGCGTCTGTTCTTCTTGTCCTTTAGTAGAATATCAGGTCTTCCAAGGCCCTTTTCCTTATTGGAATCTACACTGTATCCCCTTCCGACAAATACTCCGGCAAGAAATGCATGGTAGTAGTCCTCATGATAATCATTATAACTTATAGTATCCCATAGGAGCCCTGATATAATTTCCATGGCATGAACTTCATCCTTATCCCATAGAGTATTGATCAGTTCTTTTACCGTATCACTGCTGACTGTATCCGTGAAGAAACGGACTACCGTATCCTCAAAGATTGACGCAATCTCCCTGTTGGGAATCTTTAATGAAACCGTCTCCCCTTCTTCCCCAGCATCTGCTTTTGTGATGTACCCCGTCATCAGGAGAACACTCCACAGGTTATCCTCGGTGGAATTCAGGGTAAAAAAGGACACCTTCTAAAAATTTCTTAGAAAGTGTCCTATGATTTTTATTATTTGGTTGTCGTTTTTTAGCTCAGACTCTTGAGTGTCGGGAAGAGGAGTACGTCTCTGATCGCGGGGCTGTCGGTAAGGAGCATTACCAGACGGTCGATACCGTATCCGATTCCGCCTGTAGGAGGCATACCTACTTCGAGTGCGTTCAGGAAGTCTTCATCGGTGTGGTTAGCTTCTTCGTCACCGGCATCTGCGAGTGCATCCTGGAGTTTGAAACGTTCACGCTGATCTATGGGGTCGTTCAGCTCTGAGTATGCGTTACACATCTCCCATGTATTGATGAAGAGCTCGAAACGCTCTACCTTGTCGGGATACGTAGGCTTCTTCTTTGTCAGAGGTGAGATGGCGATGGGATGGTCCATGATGAATGTGGGCTGTA
>JAEEKN010000299.1 GCA_016282435.1 Lachnospiraceae bacterium
AAAGATGTTGAGTTCGTTAATAGGAAAAATAGGGAAAATAAATAAGCTTGTTCTAGCGATGACTTTTGTCATTATCGCCTTTTTGTATATCGTAATAAGGGGCGGTACATATGAAGCAGAAGTAAATCTGTATGAAGAAGATGTAAAGCCGGAAGACATAAAAGTTGAGATTGCGCAGGGCAAAGATATAATATCGGTTGATGACATCGGACTGGACGGAAGTATAGTCAGATTCAAAGTTACCGCATTATCGGAGGGCAGTGCCGAGGTTTGGATCCATGTTTCCGGTGATCATGAGATGATAAAGGTCTTCTATGTACATAAATTTAAGTTTGTGACCGAGGGGTCCAGATTGGGACCGTGTACCGGAGGCAATATCATCATAATGTTGCTCATACTCTATTCTGTGATACTATTGATCTCGTTTGCGGTAAAATTCCGTGAAGGCATACGCAAAGATTTCTATTCTCATCACAATATAGTTCTGCTCGCTATAGTCATCATCCTGACTGTGATCATCATACACAATATCCTGTATATGATAAGTAGCAGGGGTATAATGGATTTTATAAACGGTGTACTGTATTCGTCGCATTCACATCTGGTGATAACGATTCCCATAGCTTTTATCACTTCAGTTGCTGTGTTCGGAAGCAATATAGTGCTGCTGAAAAAGGAAGGGTTCAAAAAAAAGAATCTGCTGGGCACATTTATTTCACTGCTATTCCTTCTGGGACTTTTTGCTCCTTTTGTGATAGACGAGGTACTTGAACGTCAGACTCTGTTTGATGTACACAGGGAAGACGGAATATGGAACTACATCAGGATTATCATAATAAACTATTTATTTACCATGATCTTCTATATGGTGGTGATCGTGGAGAGTACCATCATCATGAGTATCAGAGCGGCATTTAAGATCCCGGCGTTTGACAGGGATTATATACTGATACTCGGATGTTGGATGAGAAAAGACGGAACTCCGACGCCGCTACTAAAAGGCAGAGTAGATGCCGCTATAAAATTTGCCGACATGCAGAAAAAGGCGACAGGAAAAGATATCATATTCGTTCCCTCCGGCGGACAGGGCTCGAACGAGGTGATGTCAGAGGCGGAGTGTATGGCCCGTTATCTGGCAAGCTGCGGGATAAATGAAGAAAGTATCTTAAAAGAAGAAAAATCTACAAACACCTATGAGAACTTCAAGTTTTCTCTGGAAAAAATCAAGGAACAGGCTGGAGACAGAGATATCAAACTGGCGTACGCCACTACAGGATATCATGTGTTTCGGTCAGGCCGTATAGCTTCGAGAAACGGGATAGAGGCTCAGGGGATAGGCAGCAAAACAAAGAAGTATTTCTGGATAAATGCATTCATCAGGGAACTTACCGCTATCATGCATTATGAAAAGAAGTTCCATTTTAAAGTAGCAGGCATACTTTTTATAGTAGTATTTTTCATGGGAAGCCTGTTGTTTATATCGAATGTTATTTAAAATAAAAAAGTGCTTGCATTTTTTTAAGATATATGGTATAAGTATGTTTTGTGAGTATTGATGTTCCTCTGTACGGAGTCTGAAATCAATGGGTACGCAGGATGCGTTTTATACAATGTAGTAAGAACATCAAAATATCAGGAGGTTCAAAATGAACGATATTATCAAGAACATTGAAGCTGCTCAGCTTAAGAGCGAAATTACCGAATTCAGAGTTGGTGATACCGTAAAGGTTTCTTCACTCGTTAAGGAAGGTAACCGCGAGAGACAGCAGGTCTTCGAGGGCGTAGTAACTAAGAGGCAGAACGGTGGTGTCAGAGAGACCTTCACCGTCAGGAAGATTTCTAACGGCGTTGGCGTAGAAAAGACTTGGCCTTTGCATTCACCCATTGTTGCAAAGATCGAAGTTGTTAGACATGGTAAGGTTAGACGTGCAAAGCTTAACTACCTTCGCGAGAGAACAGGTAAGGCTGCTAAGGTTAAGGAAGTTATCCGTTAATTGCTATACCAGGTACGCTACTTACGGGCGCAGGTGCACAGCATCTGCGCTTGTTTTGTATAACAAACCAGTGATGTGGAACATGTACTACTAACGAAGAAATGCTGAAAAGCGTTTTAGCAGGTGCTATAGAATGACATTGTGGACTGTGGGATAGGAGAAGATAGATGGCGAACAAGGTGAAGTTAGGTCTGGTCATGGAGGGTGGTTCCATGCGTGGTATGTTTACTGCGGGTGTGACCGATGTCATGATGGAGAACGGAATAGAATTTGACGGAGCGATAGGAGTGTCTGCGGGGGCTGCTTTCGGCTGTAACTATAAGTCCAGACAGCCGGGGCGTGCCATCAGGTACAACAAACGCTTTTGTAATGATAAACGTTTTGCCGGTGTAGGAAATTTTATCAGGACCGGAAATATTTTTAACGCAAAGTTCTGCTACAAAACGGTACCGGATGAACTGGACGTATTTGACAGAAAAGCGTTCAAAGAGAATCCTATGGAGTTCTATGTAGTCGCTACCGATGTGGAAAAGGGATGCGAGGTATACTACAGGCTGGACAATGGTGATGATGAGGATATAGAGCTTATCAGGGCATCAGCTTCGATGCCGATACTGTCAAAAATAGTGGAAGTGGATAAAACCAAGCTTCTGGACGGTGGAATAGCAGATTCTATCCCGCTGAAAGGTTTTGAAAAACTCGGATTCAGTAAGAATGTGGTGATCCTCACACAGCCTCTGGGTTTTGTGAAGGAGAAAAACAAGCATATGACTCTTATAAAGCTCAAATACCATAAATATCCGAACTTTGTGGGCGCCATGGCGGACAGACATATAAAGTATAATGCCGAAACACTCTATGTTTCGAGACAGGAGGCTGCCGGAAACGCATTTGTGGTAAGGCCTCCGGAGTCCCTAAATATCAGCGGAATCGTGAGGGACCCGAATGAACTCCAGAGAGTATATGATATCGGAAGGAAAACCATGACAGACCGGCTTGAAGAGCTGAAAAAGTTTATTAATGATATAACAAAAAAGAAGATATCCCCCACCTCTTAGCGTAGCGAAGGTGGGGGGAGATCTTCGTTTCAGGCGGGGTTCAAGCCCCGACTGAAATGAGATGCGAAGCATCGTTTTGTTACCGAGGAAACGCTGAAGGCGTTTTTGAGGTGACTTTGACAAAAGCAATAAAGAGTATAAATGGTTCACCTAAAATTGATTTGTCAAACAATTATGCAAAAAATATGGTAAATAATCTTTTCTTTTGCATTTTTTTGTTGAAGTTTTTTGTATATTGTGATAACATATAAGGAAGATATTAAAGAAATATTACGATATCAAATACTGTTACCGGAGGGTTTGCTATGGGGTATTATGAAGATCAACAAACAAGAGAAAATCATGTGCCATTTTTTTCAAAAATGAGCACAAAGATTACGCTGGTGGTATGTATCATAGTGTTTGTCAGCGTTGTGGTACAGATTGTCGTAGCATCGAGCAAGGCATCTTCTTCTATGCAGGAAACATATCTGAACTATGCTCAGAATCTGGCTGAAGAAGCGGCTATAGGCGTTGACTTTGCTACTGAGTTCGGTGAGGAAGCTTACGGTGGTTATTCAAAGAACCTCGCTGAGGAAGCAGCTATATCCATTAATTTCTCCAGACAGTTCGGTGAGTCGGTATATAAGTCCTATGCACTGAATCTGGCTGAAGAAGCTGCGAAGAGTGTGGACCTGGCAAGCGCTGCTATTAAAAGCACTACTTCGTATGATGCTGAAGGTAATCCCGTAAACAACAAGAATGCATCGCTGTCTACAGCAGCATTAAATAGCATTTTAAGTACTGTTAACATAAAGAATGTTGCAGGTTCCTATGCTTACATGGTATCCCCTACAGGTGAGATGCTCTGGCATACCAATCCCGACAAGATCGGCCAGCCCGTAGAGAATGCAGCAGTAAAGGGTATAGTAGAAGACTTAAAGGCCGGTAAAACTGTAGAAAACGGTTCGGTTCTCTATGAGTACAAGGGTGCTCAGAAGCTCGCCGGATACGCATTTACAGCTGATGGCAATATCCTCATCGTAACCGCTGACTACAACGAGTTCATGAAGATAGATTATGATACCCTCCTCGGTAATATCCACATAGACGGTGTAGACGGTTCTTATGCATATATGGTATCACCTACAGGTGAGATGCTCTGGCATACCAATCCTGAGAAGATCGGACAGCCGGTAGAGAACGCAGCAGTAAAGGGTATCGTAGCAGATATCCAGGCAGGAAAGAAAGTAGATGATGGCTACTGCATCTATGAATACAAGGGTTCAAAGAAGCTCGCAGGTTATTCGTTCACAGATACAGGAAACATAGTTCTTGTAACTGCTGACTATGATAAGCTGATCAGGATCGACTATGACAAGCTCATAGGTGAGATCGAGATGTCAGGCGTAGACGGTTCTTATGCATACATGGTATCTCCTGAAGGAACCATGCTTTATCATAAGACTCCCGACAAGATCGGTCAGCCCGTAGAGAATGCAGCAGTAAAGGGCATCGTAGAAGACCTGAGCGCAGGCAAAACTGTTCCGGACGGCTCATGCGAATATGAATACAAGGGTGCATACAAGGTAGCAGGATACGCATTCACAAAGGCAGGTAACATCGTAATAGTTACGGCTGACAAGGATGTGATGATGGCATCGGTATCACACATGAGAAATATGCTTATCATCTATGGCGTTATCTGTGGTATAGTAGCATTGATCCTTGTATCGGTATTTATCATATATCTGTTAAAGGGATTAAAGAAGCTTGTACCGGTTATCAACAAGACAGCAAACTTCGACTTTATAAAAGATCAGGAGGCAGAAGTTCTCGAGAAGCGTTCGGATGAGATCGGTCTTATTGCAAAATCTCTTGCAAAGACCAGGAACAACCTGCGTGATATAGTAGCTTCCATCAATGATGCAGGCTCCGGTATCGACAGGAATGTAGGTGAACTGAAAGCCACCATTGATAAAGTCGGTATGATGTGTGAAAACAACTCATCCACCACACAGGAACTCGTGGCAGGTATGGAAGAGACCGCAGCTACCACTACAAATATCGCAAGAAACGCAGAGCACGTTCAGGAAAATGCAAAGAATATCGACAAGCTGGCTGATAAGGGTACCGAGATGTCGAGCGAGATAGTTGAAAGAGCAAATGCTCTGGCAGCAACCACCGAGAGAGCGAGCCAGAAGACCATCGATATGTATGAGTCTGTAAAGGTTAAGTCTGAAAAGGCTATAGTAGCTTCAAAGGCAGTGGACAAGATCAACGAACTCACCGGAACCATCAATTCCATCTCTTCACAGACAAGTCTGCTGGCACTGAATGCTTCCATCGAGGCTGCACGTGCAGGAGAGGCAGGACGTGGATTTGCGGTTGTTGCATCTGAGATCAGCAAACTTGCAAACCAGACATCAGATGCTGTAAGCAACATCAGCAATATCGTAAAAGAAGTAAACGGCGCTGTAAATCAGATGGCAGAGTGCCTGAACACCACTACAGATTTCCTGGAGACAAATGTTATATCGGATTATCAGGAGTTTGGTAAAGTCAGTGTTCAGTACAAGAATGACGCTAATGCATTCGGTGACAGCATGAGCACCATCAAGAGCAGCATCAAGAGCCTGAATGCTGATCTGGACAATATCGTATACTCCATCGGTGATATCGACAAGACTATCAACGATGCTTCAAACGGCGTAAGCGACATAGCAGACAAGACTTCTGATATGGCAAACGTTACAAACGGAAGCTTGAACGATGTAGAAGACTGTAAGAAGGCTGTATCCGGACTGAACGAGATAATCGATAAATTCAATCTTTGATTGTAAATGCATGGTTTTCCATGAGTACGGTATATAACAAAACAGAAGATATCCCCCACCTCTTAGCGTAGCGAAGGTAGGGGGAGATCTTTGTTTCAGGCGGGGTTCAAGCCCCGACTGAAATGAGATGCGAAGCATCGTTTTGTTACCGAGGAAACGCTGAAGGCGTTTTCGAGGTGACTTTGACAATTTACGTATAACCTTGGTTTTTAGCCTTCCCCTTTGAGGGGAAGGTGGCTGCAAAGCAGCCGAATGAGGTGAAAAAGTATAATCAGCTTATACAATATTGTAAAATAAAAACTTCGAAGTCGATGGGCTTCGAAGTTTTTTATTAGAAATATTAATGAATTTTTGTATTAAGCTTTAATCGTATTACATAGCATTTACAATCATTTTCTGAAGAGTAGCGGGATCTGAAGATACCTTAAGAGCTTCGTTCCTGGTAACGATACCATATGTAACGAGGTTAGCAAGGTCATCATTCATGGTATGCATGCCGAGCTGCTTACCGGACTGGATCATCGAAGGAATCTGGATGGTCTTCGATTCACGGATAAGGTTTGCAATACCGGTAGTAGCAACCAGAACTTCAGTAGCCAGTACACGTCCGGTGCCATCGGCACGAGGAAGCAGCTGCTGAGTGAATACGCCTCGGATAACGTTTGCAAACTGAGCACGGATCTGATTCTGACCTTCAAGAGGGCAGGCATCAATGATACGTTCAACTGTCTGTGAAGCTGATGTGGTATGCAGTGTCGAAAGAACCAGGTGGCCTGTCTCGGCTGCGGTGATAGCTGCGGATATAGTCTCGAAGTCACGCATTTCACCTACGAGAATGATATCAGGGTCTTCACGAAGTGCTGAACGAAGAGCGCCTGAGAAT
>JAEEKN010000300.1 GCA_016282435.1 Lachnospiraceae bacterium
GGTCTCGCATTCTTTGAGATTTTAAAAGTGCTTCCCTGAAGAACCTGTCCGGTAGTGGTATTTATAATCTCGATATGCAGTGTATAGTCCCCGTATTCCAGATTTGTGTATTCCAGAGGAGTAAGTGCGCTTCTCTTTGTCGTGATACCTTCGTCAGGTCCGCCTTCCAGATACATTCTCACCATAGGATTCATCATGGAATAATCCATGACCGATGCCGATATCTGAACACGGTTGACAAATGCAGGTATCACATATACACCGTCTTTATCGGGATATACAATCTCGTTGTCACAGTATACTGATTTAACATCAAACAGTATTTCTTCGTTTTCCTGATAGAAATTATTTATATTTACTTTTATGACGCCTTTTCTTCCTGCAATATAGAGATTCCCGTCTTCGTCTTTTGCACTGTATGAGTTGGATGTTATAGCATACGGAAGTCCGTTTTCTATAGTATAAAGACTGTATTCTTCTACCGTATCATTTAAGAGATCTTCTGTTTTTACACAGTAAACTCCGTATGATGATAGTATCCATGCGTTGTTATCATCATCGAAATATATATCATAATTGTTTTTATACGGAAATGTTTTTACTTCATTGATTTTTCCGTTTTCCAAAAACTCCACAGAGTTCGATGTTATGATCCAGCACACTCCGTTTTTATCATCTTGTTTGATCTTCAGGATTACATCGCTGGTCAGTCCGTCATCCCTGCCGTATCTTTTTATCTCACCGTCTTTTATGATGTAGATTCCGTCGCCGTCGGATCCTGCCAGATACGAACCATCATAACCATCGGCCACCGTGATAAACACCGTATTGCTGATGCCGTCTCTCGATGTGTAATTTCTTATGATATTTTCATCCCGTATAACCGTCATACCTCCATTGGTACCGGCCAGAATACTTCCGTCTTTTGCGATACAGATACTTCTAACCTGGTTGTCGGCCATACCGTTCTCTTTATTGTATGCTTTAAGCGTACCGTCGCTTTTTATGCAGACAAGACCCAGATCGTTTGTATATGTTGCAATCCACAGATTCCCGGACCTATCTTCTGTGATACAACGTATTCTGGAAGTTCCGAAATAACCGGCGATATCATTATCTATAATGTTACCGTCTTTGGCGAGTATTACGAGTCCTTCATCTGTTCCGATATAAAAACGGTCATTTTTAAAGTATACCGCATTTACAACGAGTTCTTCCGGGAAAATGTTCTCTGTAATATCCGAAAAGTTGTTTGTCACAATCTTCATTACGCCCTGAACCGAAGACGCCAGCCAGAGATTTCCCTGATAATCGGATGTCAGCATCTCGATCCCGCTGTTTATCGGAAGATTTTTTACTTCACAGAATTTTGAATTTTCATCTAAATACCCTACTTCAGATGTTGAAGACACCCATATTCGTCCGCAGTCATAGTTTAGCCAATGTACACTTTTTAACGGTTCTACCGATATACACTCCATGTTTTTGGCTTTACTTCCGAAATCACCGTAATATATGTTTCCGGTATCGGTACCGAGATATACCTTCCCACTGTTATAAGGATCCGATAAAATTGTTGTGATCTTCCCTGTTCCCAGTTCATCACTTGTATATACTTTAGACAGTGAGCAGTTTTCTACAGAAAAGATAATGCCGTCCGATGACTGTCCGTATATCTTACCGTCGGGGTTCTTATCAAGTTTTAATATACGCTTACCTGAAAGATTATCTGCTTTTACGGCATGGATTTTGAGGTCCTTGTCCGCATAACACAATCCATCCGTAGTACCTATTATCACATTCCCATTTGTATCTTCAGCGAAAATACGGATAGATGATGAAGTGAGTCCATCCTTGTATGTGATATGAGTACTCTTCTCACCGTCTATAACGACTACACCGTTATCGTTAGTGCCCACCCATATTCTGCCGGAACTATCCTCCATAAAACCTCTGGCACTGGTAAGGCCGGTATTTGTATCAAGTCTTTCAAATTCCGAACCGTCATATTTTATAACACCGCTGTATCCACCGATGTATACATATCCTTTACGCGACCCCAGAAGAAACATAGCGTCAGAAGTAGGAAGTCCGTTTGAAGCATCATATATTTTTGCGGTGTAACCAACGCCCTCTTTCTGACCGGATACGGCGTATCCGCCTCCGAATGTTCTAACCTCAGAAGTATCTGACGATACATTAGCTTTATTTGATCCCGGCTCATCTGCGGATATGCCCACAGACGGAATCAATACAAATGATGAAATATAAAGACCGATCAGGAATACACATAATTTTCTTATCAATCTGTATCTTATTCTCATAAGCGGCCTCCTTCAAAAGTATTTGAATTATACTTTTTAAGTACCACCTTGACTTCAGAAAGTGAGTCCATAAATACTTCTACGCATTTCGGATCAAACTGTGTGCCCGAGCCTTCTTTTATCATATTTAATGCTTCGTCAAGAGGAAATGCAGGTTTATATACTCTGGGAGAAGTGAGTGCATCAAACACATCCGCCACAGCCATGATACGGGCCGATAAAGGTATTACTTCACCGTGCAGATTCTCGGGGTACCCTTTTCCGTCCCATCTCTCATGGTGGTAGGCAGCCATATTCCTGGCCTCTTTCAGATAGTTTTCTCCTTCTACGGTATATATGGCTTTTTCTATGATCTTTTTACCGGCTGTTGTATGTGTTTTTATTATCTCAAACTCGTCAGCATTCAGTTTCCCGGGTTTATTCAGCACCGAGTCCGGAACATTTATTTTTCCAATATCATGAAGAGGAGCACTGGTAACAACGTCATTTATAAATTTGGGAGTGACTTTCTCAGCATAATATCCTTTTTTATAAAGACCTTCAACGATAATCTTTACATATGCCGCAGTTTTCTGAATATGCGCACCGGTATCGGAGTCTCTGTTTTCTACAAGGTCTGCCATCGTAATGATCAGTCCGTTCTGCATTTTTGCGTTATTCTCGCCGAAACGCCTTAATGATCTCATCTGCTCGGTCTGGTTCAGTGCCAAATCGCATATGGAATGATATAGTTTTTCAACTTCATCTCCGGTATGTATGTCAAGTCTTCTGATCTTCTTTACCGCTTCGTCCTGTTTTGCCTGATCTGATCCGGCACTTATAAAATCATCCACAACCATAACCATTGTGCTTACAGGATAAGCCATATATGTATCCGATATCCATAACCCGTAAGCTACTACCAGGATAAAATAACCAAGCATGATGATTATGACACGCACAATGAAATCCACTATTGGGACATCACCGCTGCCCGATGTATTATTTATCATCGAAATAGCTTTCATACCTACTGCTCCGGTTATTATAACCAGAACAAATGACATTCCAACCAGAGTAACCGTCATTCTTCTTTTTAGAGAAAAACCGGTGTTTTTGTCCAGTTGCTTAAGATTTTTTCTCTCGTTTTTAGAAAGAGGACGCTGTCTCCATGTACATAATTTCAGTTTGTTCAGAGCATTTTCCGGTATCAGTTTCAGTCCGAATTTTGCGCATGCAAAAGATAAGCCTTTATCAAACGCATTTAAAAGAATATTTATCCCCAGAAACACAAAAAAACGTGGAGTTCCTTCTGTTAACCGCATAGAATCAAGTATTGATATTACAGAAGAATTTTCGGCATCACCATGTAACCACCACTGAATGAGTGATCCCAGACCGCCGCTGATAATACCTGAAACCACAACAAAAAGACATATATCCTTTACTTTTCTGAACGATCTGTTTCTGACAAACCATGCGGTCCACATAGCTATTATAGCGTTTATACATCCGTAATATATGGCGTTTCCATCAAAAGTCATACAAATGGTGTTTGTAATGACCGCGGTCAGAATACCGGGGATAGACCCTCCGGCTCCCGCGACACTCATCGTTCCTATTGTATCGAGATATATGGGCAATTTTGCCATATGCATTACGAAGTATAAAACAAAATTTACCACTATACCAAAAACGACAGCCGTTAATATAATCCTGCCATTCTTTTTTGAAGATATATGTGAATAAACATCCATTTATTCCACCTCCAAAAAATATTCATTTATGTTTTTTACTTTACTCTGCTGACTTCAGTAATGGTTTTATATCCTGATTTCTTGATCCTCTTAAGTATCTTCTTTCGGGCTTCGGCGGAGGCCTTGCTGTAGAACTTGGCTTCGGAGGATATGCCGGTGAAGGCATTTTTGTTTACCTTTACACCATCCTTGCTTGTTGAAAGGAATATTATCTCCTCTAAGTTTTCAAGGTTGGCAAATGCTTTTGCGCCGATGGTGGTTATTGTTTTGCCCAGCTTAACCTTCTTCAAGGTTTCGCAACCCTTAAAGGCAGCCTTAGCTAC
>JAEEKN010000301.1 GCA_016282435.1 Lachnospiraceae bacterium
ATATCCCCCACCTCTTAGCGTAGCGAAGGTGGGGGGAGATCTTCGTTTCAGGCGGGGTTCAAGCCCCGACTGAAATGAGATGCGAAGCATCGTTTTGTTACCGAGGAAACGCTGAAGGCGTTTTCGAGGTGACTTTGACGATCTCCCTATACTCAGAGTTTAACTGAGGATGGGGAGATCGTTGAATTTTTAAAAGTATCTTGACGGTGTAAAGATTGGAGAATATATGAAAAGGAAACTAAAAATGTTAAAGTGTCCGTCCCTCTGATTGACAGGATTGCTTGAGAAAAACAAAAAATATATATTAAATTTTAGATAACAAAACTCCAAAATCAACATTTGGTTGTATTTTGGAGTTTTTTCTATTAAAAGTTAACCTATGGTTGAAAATAGATGTGGCACACAACTAAAAATGGTGTTATACTGTTGTCAAATCAAATGATAGTAGAAACGGAGGAAACAAATATGGCAAATACAACTACAGTTTTTTCAACAAATCTTCAGCAGTTAAGGAAAAAGAGAGGTGTTACACAGGAACAGTTGGCAAATCATCTGGGAGTCAGCCCTCAGGCGGTATCAAAATGGGAAAACGGCAGCTATCCGGAAGGAGATCTCCTTCCTAAAATATCCGAGTATTTCGGCGTATCGATTTCTTATCTTTACGGTCAGGAGTCGGAAAAAAAGAGCTTCGAGCAGATAGTTCTCGACGAACTATATACCCTGTGCGAAAAAGAAAGTCAGGAAAACGGATGTTACCATAAAGAATATTTTGAAAAACTTCTCGATATTGCCTGGGCCGGACAGATAGCCTGTTGGAAAAATAACAAGTACTATTATAAAAGGGGAATTCCGGAAAAGGGAGTACGCACTGCTTCAATCATTTCTGATAACGCGGGCTTCGGGTATTTTAATCTTAATGTTGAAAAACAATACTACGCTCTGGTTAAGGAACCTGAGGATGGATTTATGAGTAATATAAAACTGTCGGAGGAATTGAGAGCATTTTTCAGGACGCTCAGCGAACCGGGAGTATTGGAAATCGTTTTCTTCCTTATGAGTGAGCAATGGAATGAGGCTGTATCGGTTTCCACTCTATCCGAAATAACGGGGATGGAAGAGGAAAAGGTACAGAAAATAATGGACCGGATGGTAGCAGCTGACAGATCCGGGAAAATAATAGCCTGCATAAATGTGGTAAAGTCGAACGGTACTGAAAAGGCATACAGCATAGAACAGAGCGGAGTAGCACCTTTTATAGTGATGCTTTTGAGTGTTGACAGCCTGATGTATCCTCCGCATGGATATACAATGCAGATCGGAAGCAGATCCAAATCATGGTTTGAAAGAGAGAAAGTAATTGAGATGATAAAGGAGATCCGAAATGGCAGAATATAAAGAAAGTAAGGACAATCCGCTCCATAGAGAATTCGGGATATGGAGCAATACAAAGTATGTACTTGGAAAGGCAAAGAAATACTGTGCGTCCGCACTGGTACTTGCGGCTATAGGCATGGTAGCATCTTCTGTACTCCAGTATTTCTGGGGTGTGTTTGGAAAGTATGTGCTGGATATCATAGAAAACGGAACGGATAACGAGGAAAAATGGCACAATCTTATAATGTTTTTGCTGGTAGCCGGCGGCATAACCACTGTCCTTATCATAAGTAATACAATATCAGGTTCGCTCACGTGGTATAAATACATCAATATCCGTATGCGTGTGATAAGCGAAAGAGTAAACAGGGTGCTGGGACTCAATTATGAGGTTTTGGAAAGACCGGATGTGCTGGATCTGCATGAACGTGCGTTGGAGGCGTGTAATGACAACCAAAACGGTTTTGAAGGGATGCTCCATATCATACCGGAACTGGGGAAAAATCTACTCACGGTCATAGTTACGTTTGTAGCTGTTACAGTACTTGATGTGAGGCTGATAATATGTCTTGTGCTCCTGGCAGTCATACAATTCCTTTATTACAGAAAAATAGTCAAAAAAGACAAGGTAGAAGTCTGGGATATGCTCTCGCCGATATGGCGGAAAATCGGGTATATGTCGAGAGTTACCCAGGATTTTGAGTATGCAAAGGATATTCGTTTATTTGGGCTTAGCAAATACCTGGTAAATAAGCAGAAGAAGATATTCCGTGAAAAAGAGGAAAGAATGGACAAGCATTTTAATATGTGGTCCGGACACGCATATTTTGCGGATCTGATCACACTGCTTGCCAAAGGGCTTGTATATGCGGTGCTCTTTTATTCGGTTCTGAAGAAGGATCTTTCGATAGGAAACTTTACAATGTTCCTTGCATTATCAACTGCTTTTTCGCAGAGCCTGCCCGGCCTTTTGATAAAATTCGGTGATTATAAGAAATGTTCTCTGAGGGTAGATGATCTAAGAACCTTCATGGAACTTGACATAATCAAAAAGGAGGAGACCATCCCCCTTCCGAAGGCAGATGCCTACACTATAGAGTTTAAGGATGTAAGCTATAAATACCTTAAGGCAGATAACTATGCATTACGTCATCTTAACCTGAAAATAAATGCAGGTGAAAGGCTGGCGGTGGTAGGGCTTAACGGTGCGGGAAAAACCACCATGATAAAACTTCTGCTCCGCCTGTACGATCCTACAGAGGGTGTCATCACACTGAACGGCGTCGATATTAAGAAATACGATCGTGAGGAGTATTACAGATTGTTTGCTCCGGTATTCCAGGATGTAGAAACGTTTGCTTTCCCCATAGCGGAAAATGTTTCCATGAAAACGGCTGCGGATACGGATAAGGATAAAGTAGCAAAGGTGCTTGAGGAGGCAGGCCTTGCAGATAAAATTGCTTCACTTAAGCATGGAATTGATACATATATAACAAATATTGTGGAAGATGACGGAATAGATCTGTCAGGAGGAGAGAAGCAGAAGCTGGCACTGGCAAGGGCTCTTTACAAGGGAGCTGGCGTAGTTGTACTTGATGAGCCTACATCTGCGCTTGACGCCATAGCCGAACAACAGTTATACGAACGGTTTGACAAAATGATAGGCAAGAGGTCGGCAGTATATATTTCACACCGCCTTGCATCTACGAGATTCTGCGATAATATAGCGATGTTTAAGGAAGGTGAGATGATAGAATACGGTTCCTTCGACGAGCTAATGGATAAAAACGGTGAATATGCAAATATGTTTAATATCCAGGCGAAATACTATAACGAAGAAGTAACACCTGATCCATCATCTGAAGTTTCAATATCTCCTGTGCTCGAACCTTAAAGATAGTATACTCATTAATAAAGAGTTTTCCTCTTTAGCCTTCCTCTTGACGGAAGGTGGCTGCAAGCAGCCGGATGAGGTGTATTATGGATAATTTTGTTAATCAGTAAAGATACAAAAGGAGTACAAAATGTCAAAAAAAGATAAAAAAGAATTTACTTCAAGAGAAAAAGTAATCCCGGTATTAAAGCTGCTATTCTCCATAACGGCAAAGAAATTCCCGCTTTTCTTTCCTCTTGAGGCTTTGAAATCCATAGTTATAGCCGGAAAAGCACTGCTTCCCGTTATAGTATCACCGATGATCATCGATGAGCTTATAGGTGACAGGGACCTGAAAACGCTGATAACTCTGGCTGCCATTCTTGTCGGAGGAGAATTTATCCTGGGAGTTTTACAGGAGAGGATCAGCAATCAGCTGATGAAGTATCAGCAGAGACTGGATAATCACTTTAACATACTTACGGGTCTTCATTCCATGGAACTGGACTTCCAGCTGACAGAGGACAAGGAAGCGCTTGATCAGGTTGAAAAAGCCCGTACTGGAATGGATTGGTATTCGGGCGGTGCTTACGGCATTGCAGAGCAGATATTCGGAGCCGTATCTAATGTGCTCAGAGTTTTCGGACTTGTAACGATAATAAGCATCAATGCACCTATACTTTTACTGGTCATTCTTGCATATGTGATCGTAATGGGATTTGTTTCGGCTAAAAACAACAAAATAGGTCTGGAAGTATATAAAAAGCTTGCAAAGATCAACAGACTGTTCGGATACTACGGATGGAATATAGTTGATTTCAGATACGGTAAGGATATCCGATTGTATGATGCCCGGAAAATGATGGTGGACTGCTGGGACAGAAATTCAGCCGCGAGTAACGAACATTGGAAGTGGCAGGCTGAAACCTGCATGAAATATTATCTTATCGGCGATGTGGCAAACATTTTAAGGATGATAGGATCTTATCTCTACGTTGGTTTTCTTGCGATAAAGGGAGTTTTTTCTCTCGGAGTACTTGTACAGATGATACAGGCGGCGGATGAGTTAAACAATACTTTGGGCGGGCTGGTATACAATGCTCAGGAAGTATTAAAACGCTGCAATTATGCTTATGAGTTTGTGCTTTTCATGGAATATCCCGAGGCCCTGGAAAAGGGAGAGAGAGCTGTGGATAAAGAAATCCGTGAAATAGAGTTTAAGAACGTGTCTTTCAAATACCCGGGTACGGATAAAATGGTACTTGACAATATCAGCATAAAGATAGGAGCCGGAGAGCACTTATCCATAGTAGGGCTTAACGGTGCAGGTAAGACCACATTTATTAAGCTGCTTTGCAGACTGTATGATCCGACTTCGGGAGAAATCCTGGTAAACGGTATCAATATCAAGGAATATGATTATGATCAATACATGTCTCTTTTTGCTCCTGTTTTCCAGGACTTCAGACTCTTTGCATTCCCTATAGAGGAGAATATCACTCTGATAGATGAGGATGATAAAGATTACTATACGGTAGAAGAGGAAAAGAGAATAGAAAAAGTCATCGATATGGTAAATCTCAAAGGGATGATGGATAAGCTTGAAAAAAGCAGAAAGACCATGCTCTTTAAATATTTTGATGAAACCGGAATAGAACCTTCCGGCGGAGAGCAGCAGAAGATTGCTATAGCGAGAGCATATTATAAGAATTCACCTGTTGTTATCCTGGACGAGCCGACAGCAGCGCTTGACCCTATAGCGGAGTATGAGATATATAAGCAGTTCCATACCCTGGTCGGGGATAAAACGGCATTTTATATCTCTCACAGGCTCTCATCATGCAGGTTCTGCGATACCATAGCGGTATTTTCCGAAGGGAAAATAGCCGAGTACGGCAATCATGACTCCTTGATCAAGATAGTTGGTGGCATCTACGCCGGGATGTTTGAAGCGCAGGCGCAGTATTACCGCTGAAAATCAATCATAAGACAGGGGACGGTTCTCTGTCTTATGTTTTTATTGACATATTGTTTGTTTTTTACTATACTGAAGGTTAAGTTTACGAAACAAAAAAATATAACTTGCATTATACCGTTATGAAATCATGAGAGGAAAACATGCCAAGACACGCCAGAATACAGAGCCAAAGTAACATGTACCATGTAATGCTAAGAGGGATAAACAAACAGCAGATATTCTATGATGAGGATGATTATCTCCAGTTTTTGTCAGTTCTTAAAAAATATAAGATAGAGTGCGGTTTTTCACTGCATGCATACTGCCTGATGAGCAATCATATTCATCTTCTGATACAAACAGGGGAAGCAACAGATCTTGGAAATGTTTTCAAACATATAGGAACATCATTTGTTTATCGATATAATATAAAGTATGATCGTACCGGACATCTCTTTCAGGACAGATTCAGGAGCGAACCGGTGGATAGCGATGTTTACTTTATGACGGTTTTACGCTATATTCTTCAAAATCCGGTTGTGGCAGGCATATGTAAATATCCATCGGAATACAGATACAGCAGTGCATCGGAGTATTTGGAAGACGCAAAGGGGATAACAGATACAGATTTTGCCTGCAGTCTTCTTGGCAAAGATCTAAAGGAGTATTTAAACCGGACATGTAATGACAAATGTCTTGATATTGAACAGAATGCTTTTACCAGGTGCTCTGATCAGCAAGCGATTAATCTGATAAAGGAAAAATTCGGGACGCTTACTCCCGAGGTTGGAAAAAGTAAGGAACGGGAGATTTTTGCCAAGGAAATGAAAAAACTGATAAGTCAAGGGATTTCGATCCGTCAGATGAGCAGGTTATCGGGGATCTCGAAGAATATCATTGAGAGAATGCTAAAAGAAAAATAAGACAGAGAACCGTCCCCTGTCTTATAAATAATTAATTTATTGCGTACAAAGGATAATTATGATAAAATCAAAATAGACTTTATACAGCCGGGCGAAAGGATACTGACGGTTCTGGTTTTATATGAGGAGGTGGTATTATGTTTTTTATGGGGCAGTTGATGAAGATAATGTCTTTGGTGGGGCAGAGCATTATAAAGAAGCTGGACAAGATGACCATGGATCCTTATGAATGTCAAAAGAATCTGCTTCTTTCTGTTTTGGAAGAGAATAAAGATACGGTTTACGGAAAAGAACATGGATTTTCCGAGATCCACTCGATAGAGGAATATCAGAAAAGGATACCGATAGGAGAATATGACCATTTTGCTCCCTATATAGAACGTATGGTAAAAGGCGAGGACAATGTGCTGGTGAAGGAGCATATACAGCATTACAACAAAACATCGGGAACTTTGGGAGTGCCAAAATATATTCCGTTGTCCCAGAAACAGATATCCATATGCGGGAAATATCATGCTCTTCAGGCGAATGCGGTCATATCAAAAAATATCGGATACGGCTGGAATATGGGCAAGGGAATAAACCTGATGGAAGGAACCGCCATAGTCCTCGAGAGCGGAGCTACTTACGGCTGCGCTTCTTCGGTGGCAGTAAAGGGCGGACCATTTAAAAATATTTCTTCTATTATATATACATCTCCTATAGAGGCAAAACAGCCCAAACCCGGAGTGGTTACGAGGTATATACATGCCCGCTTCGCCTTAAGTGAAAAAAATGTGACCTATGTGGTGGCTACATTCTCGAGTATTATTTTGGAACTGTTTATGTATATCATGAACAACCATGAGATGCTGGTCAGGGATATAGAAAACGGTACGATAGATGCAGGCGTGGATCTTCCACAGGATGTGCGTGAATCACTCATGAAGAAGATCAAACCGGATCCAAAAAGGGCAGCAGAGCTGAAGGAGGCTTTTAGCCAGGGATTTGATACTCCGTGGGCAAAAAGGGTATGGAAAAAGCTTCAATATATGTATAGTGCCGGCGGCGCGAATTTTGCTCCTTATACCGAAAAACTTCGGAACAATATCATGGGACCCGAGGTTAAGGTATTTTATCTGGGAGTATCGGCATCGGAAGGCTTCTTTTCAACAGTATGCAGGATGGATGACCCTGCATCGGTACTTACACCCGACGGGTGCTTTATGGAGTTTTTGGATGTCGATGATGAAAATGCAAAATGTGTGACGATGGACAAGCTGGAAGAAGGAAAAAGTTATGAGCTTATAATAACCAGCTTTGGCGGCCTGTACCGCTATAACATGCATGATGTATTGACAGTAAAAGGATTTCACAACAAAACTCCGCTCATTGAATTCAGGAACAGAGCCGGATTTGCGGCAAATATCAGAGGAGAAAAAACTTCTGAGGCTGCAGTCAGAAATGCTGTTTTTGAAACAGCAAAGATCATGGGCCTGGATGTTGCTGATTTTTCGATATATCCGGATTCCGATGCCGAACCTCCGACATATGTAATGTTCATGGAGCTTAACAGAGAGCCTGAAAATCTGGATAAAGCAAAGATCAGGGATACCCTCCAGGAGCAGCTGATATTATCGAATCATGGACTTGCCAAGCATTTCGGCGAGGGACATCTGGCACCTGTGCGCCTCATTCTACTGCAGAAAGAAACATATATGCTTTACAGGGATGTTATGATAATGAAGGGAGCGTCCGCGTCACAGCTTAAGCCTCTGAATGTTGTAAGAAATGAATTCCAGAGAAAGTTTCTTTTTGCACTTGACGAAAGCAGGGAGAAAAATATATTACCGGGTAAACGCTGAAGGCGTTTCAGGATGATAGATGATATTGACAAAATAAGTGGGGATATTACAATGAGTACATTTAACAGCTTACAGGAAGCACAGGAATATTTTAAGGGCGATACATTTGCCACGGAAAACGGGATGGTGATAGATGAACTCGGGGAAGACTGTGTCAGATGCAGCATGACATTGAATGAGCACCATTTAAATGCCAACGGCGGAATTATGGGCGGCGTCATATTTACTCTCGGAGACTTCGCGTTTGCGGTTCTGTCCAACCAGATACACCGTCCGACAGTAGCACAGCAGGTAAGTGTGAATTTCCTGGGGATGCCCAAGGATAAAGTTCTTAAGGCGAAAGCCGTTCTTAAAAAAACCGGCCGGACATCCACTATCATAAACGTAGATATTACTGATGGCACAGGAAGGGATATAGCCCAGTTCATCGGCACCGGCTTCAAACTCTGACGGATATGACAGCGGGAACATCCGGTAATGTTTTTACTGCCGGTAGGCTCTGCTTACTTCATTTCTGTCCTTCATCCCGGTTTTCTTTAATATATTAGACACATGGAAGCGCACAGTGTTCTCCGAGAGTTGGAGAGCTTCGGCAATCTCACCGTTTGAATGCCCTTCGGATAAGAAAGCGGATATCTCTTCTTCACGGCGTGTAAGCCCAAATTTAAGAGCAAAAGCGGCACGGCGTTCCTCGGCAGAGAGTTCTTTTGGTGCTTCGACAGGAACCGGAACAGGTGTATACTGTTCTTTTAGCATCAGGAAAAACAGTATTACCAGCGGTATGAACAGCACACTCACTAGGATCACTGAGGCCAGTTCACTGCATCCTGTTTCGATGATGGCCAGTACAGAGACAGATTCACAGATACGCGCTATGCCCAGACCGAGCGGTGCGAGATGAAGCTTTTTGCTTTCTGCCGCCATAGTCATGAATGAAGCGGCGCGGTATACCGAGAAAAATCCCAGAAGCATATAGGAGAGTCCGATGACCAGCATCAGGAGTCCGCTTTCGTGGTAGATCATGATCAATACGATGGGATATATCAGACTTATCACTGTGCAGATCCCGCCGGCCATGCGGTTCCTGTCAAAGATCAGACCTGCGGCGATCAGTCCCACCGCATAAAAGCTTCGCTGTGCCAAAAGATCAAACTCACAACAGTATTCAACATACAGATTATTATTGGTCCCGATACTTGAGATAGGAGCCATAATGGCTATCACTATGCACAAAAGTATCAGGATCTTTCTTCCTTTAGAGGTGTCAAACGATGGAGCAAGAGGCATGGCGGTGTCTGTTTTTTCGTTTTTATTTTCACTTTCGTCGGGAACAGCATCTCGGTATGTAAGTATAACTACTATTATAAGCGCTATGATCAGGCTGTCGATGAAAATGATCCGGTAGGAAGTCAGTTTTCCTCCGCTGATCGAGGATATCAGCCATGTTCCGAAGGCACCGAAAGCATATGCCAGACCGTAGCACAGTCCGAGACGTGATGTGGGTACATGTGATGCTGCCAGTGTAAAGGTAAACCCTGTGTGAAGTCCGATTATGACATTCAGGATAATGATCATTGACATAAGTATTATTTCATCGGGTACCAGAATGGATACTATGATCACAGGCACCTCTGATAAAAACAGTATGATCTGGAAAATCCTGCGGCCGGAAATTTGCCTGCATGATCTATAAAGCAGCATGAACAGCGTTAGACCGATTCCCTGCGCCAGGTATGCCCAACCTGTTGAAACGGCATTTATTGTTTTCTCACTGAAAAAATCATACATTAAATAAAACTGTGAAAAAAATAACAGAGAATCCAAAAGATATACCACTGCTATTATGACACAGCATAATATGAAATTCTTATTTTTGGAGATTAATACTTTCATCATACCTCCGGATCATAAAAATCGGAAAAAACCATTTTTTTAGTCTGAATACTATCTTAATATATACTAAATTCCCCCATTTTGCAACCCGATTAATACCCAAAACATCAAACCTATCCAAAATCAAACACCTTAAAACCTGAAACTGTACGTATACTGACTGTGATTTTGAGGGTATTCATGATAGAATCACAAAAAGGAGGTAAGTGAATATTTCTGAAAGAATAATGAGCGAAAGGAGATTTTTATGAAAATTATGAAAGAAATATCCGGGAAGATAAACAATAGCAGATATTTTAAAATTTTCTGTGTTATGCTGCTTATCTTCGCACTGGTCGTTCCGTGTATGAACGGCATAAGAATACGGGCTCATGCAGATGAGACTAAAGTTTTGAAGATTTATGCAAAAATTTCAGATGAACAGCCAACCGATATTGAACTTGTTGAGGGCTCAGGCTCCCCTGCAGGGAAAGAATTAATAGGAAAATTTATAACCGGCGGAAGCTATACTCTTACCGGTGAGGATGAGGATAAGATCATAATAGCGGATAACGCTGAAGTAACCGCAGGAGGGATCAATGTCGGTGAGTTTAAGCTTTCCGGTAACAGCAGCCTTAAATATAGAGATTATACTTTAGCATCAACCGAAGAACGCTTCAGGTCCTACCCCGTAACAGCGGGGGCCATTACTGTAGAAGGGCTTGAGGCACATTACGGAGCAGAAGGGACACCTTATTATACGGACCCTGAACGTCAAATCTGGAGTAGGTCTTATGATCTGACTGTGAACGGCAATATGACGATAGCAGGTTTCCCGGAACAGGATCCCGAAGATCCGGAAAACCAGTGGATCAGTCCATTCTGGATAGGGTATAATGACATCACTGTCACTGAAAACGGTAACATCAGCATCTTAGAAGGCGGTCATCTGCTGGTAGAAGGCTCGCTTACCGTTCAGGAAGGTGGTACTATAACAGGAGAAGGTGGAGACCATTATCTTAGGATATGTTCCGATGCTAAAATATCAGGCCTTCCGCTCTTTGCTCCGACGCCTGGTGATAATGTATCCGGGTTCTTTGCAGACTCCGAGCACAAAGAATATGAATTCAGATACGACAGCGAAGCCGGAAAATGGGTATATCCTTTTGATATACATTATCCCGTATTCTTTTTTGGTATGGGAGGATATGATTTTGAAAATGAAATAGATAGAGTAAAAGTCCAGTATAAATTCTCTCCTGAGAGTGAATATATTGATGCGACTACATTAATCCCGTATAATGACGGGGTTGGCGAGGGCTTCGCATTCTCGTTAATAGGTATGTCCGATGAAACAGTTCCATTTTATCTTAAGGTAACTTACTTTCCTCCTGAAGGCTCATTGAAGACCATGCTTTGCTGGTGGGAAACTCCGGATGCCGATTCTCAAAGATTAGATGGCATCTCAGGTAATGTTTTTGAACATGAATTCAATTTAGGAGATTTTCTGGACATTTCTCTGGGATACCCCGATTCGGGTAATCCGGCAATAATAGATACTGCTAATGATTACCTGTATGCCTATGTCGGTACAGAAGACGAGATCAAAACCTATCTGGCTACCGAGCTTTACAACCGATTTATTGAAGTGCCTATTTTTGAAAATTTCGGACTGGGAAATGCAGATGATCTCGTATCCCGTATAACAAAGACCGGCAGTCAGGGAAGCATCAATGTTATAAATACGGAAGGAAAAGCAGATAGCATCCCTGTAAATGATTACGAGGTCAGATGGGGATATGACCAGAATACCGGTGATCCAGTTGTAAGCACTCTCCCTGTTTATACACTACCCGACCCGGATGATTTCCTTATCTGTACGGACTTTAACAAGGATAACGGTACGGGAGAAACCTTCTATATCCGTAAGGCAATTGCGGACGAGATACCATTTGACGGTGTAGGTGGATATGCCATTCCTCTTGTTGTAGAATCCATCGATCCTGAAAAAATAGTGGCAGGAGGCATGGGTTCAGAGGCATCCGTACTGAACACCGAAAATATTTATTCATTTAACTTTTACACCCGCTATCTGAATGAGGTTGACGGACCGAGCAGAGAAAGTAATCCTGCAAATTACGGTACAATGGTCCGCATCATGATAGCCAATGAAACCTATGTCATGATGACAGGAGAAGGCGAAACAAAGAAATATGGCGGCATCGGCAATAACGGCTTCGGTACGGATAATGTATGGAACACAAATGAGGACGGAAAAGCGGAGGCTGTTGCATACATAGGCCTTAGCAAACTGTATCTGAGACCTTTAGTAAAAGAAACAGGACTTAATGTACGTGAGATTAAAGCTATAGAGCTTGCAGATGAAACTCTCAGCGGCGGCGTTCATATAAATACCGATGATATGAACAATATTACACTCACCTTTAACTCCAATTTCTATGCTACCATTCCTTTGAAAATTACATATTCGGATAACAGTGCCAAAATGCTGACCATCAACCGTGTAGGTCTTGTAATACAATATCAGTTCCTTCATGGAGATACTAGTATGGACAGCGACGAACCGGATAAGCAGGAAATGGGATCTGACAACACAGATCAGACAGCCGAACTTAATTATGACTGTTTCGCAGGTGAGCAGATTGTGGTATACGGTATCTACTATACACCTACCAATGATCCTACTGGTAACAGTTCCGATCTTTCGCTTTATCTTACCTTTGAGGATGGAACACATCGTGTAGTCAGTGCTGTAAACAATGATATACTGACCATGAGCGACGGCAGAACGGTTGAAAGAGGATTTGACGGCAGACTTGCCGCGACTGAAGATTCTGTCGCAACCACCATATTCCTTATCGGATTTGCTCATGTAAAGGAATTTGATGGTACTTTATGGGTTGGTAATGAAACAGATACATATTACTATGATGAAGGCAATAAAGATCATAAAGGCTTTTATGCCAATGTACTTAATGCCGGCTGGGACGATGATGACAACTTCGGCGGAACTCAGGTTGGCTCAGGTAAGGGTATATATTGGGACGGATATATTTCCTGGTATTAATGCTTAAAGGATGTTGCCGTGGAAACGGAGGAAAGGTTTTTGCGGTGACACTGACTAAGACAAATCTAAAATCAGTAACCAAGGGGGACTGCTATGAAAAAAACAATACTTGCCGTTCTGCTGACCATAGTTTTAAGTCTGTTCCTTCCGACAGCTATTATGGCCAGAGCAAAAGATAATGAGATTACCATTAGTTCATGTACGTTAACAACATCTTCAGTTAAAATAACGGGAACTACCGGGGCAAAAGCCGTCATGGTAAGAGTCAAAGATGAATCCAACAACATAATCATTCTTCAAAGCTTTGCAGTACAATTTAATGACAAAGAAAAAGAAGGAACTTTCTCTGTTAATATTGAGGAGACATTAGCTGAGGGAACATATACCGTTTCAGTAGCTGATTATGAGGGTGGTCCATGGGAGACAACGAGTGTTACTGTAACTGAATCAATTTCAAGTGGATCAACTTCAGGAGGATCAACTTCGGGGGTAGAGAATCCAGATAATACTAACCAGGGAGGGTCATCCTCAGGTGGCGGATCTGGTTCTACATCATCGAATGCAGGGGAATCAACAATTACACCCGGTACTTCAACCGGAACTACTACTGTAGATGATTCAAAGCCTGTCACAGCTCCTGTAGAGATAGTAAGTGATAAGGGGGAAGGCAGCTTCACAGCAAAAATCAAAGTGGGCAACATAGATGAAAAACCGGTAGAGTTTGTGTTAGAACTTGATCCACATAATAAGAAGGAAAAAGACTTATTAAATAGTTTGCTCACTGCCGTTAATATGACAGATTCTGTAAATGTGTCTGTAGAGATCACTCTTTCCATATCACCTGCCAAACTTAACCAAAATCAGAAAAAAGAAACTGATAAGTGTGTAATGGCTATTACAGAAGCGCTTACAGGCAAAACGGGTGACAACAGTGAACTCACGGATGTCCTTTCGAAAGCAGGTATTACAGCTGATAGTTTTTCAGGAAAAGAAGCCGGAAAAACACAGATAAAACCGGAGATAGTTATCGCCAAAACTTATGATTTTTCCCTGATGATAAAAGTCGGGGAAAAAGCCCCTGTCGAGATTCATGATCTTGGAAGCGTGAAGATGGCGGTTAGTTTCCTTATAGACAAGGATCTGAAGAACAGCAATCCTGATACTTTAAGAAAGTTCATTATGATCCATCCGAAGGATAATGGACAGACTGAAATACTCCCTGTTTCAGTAAGTAATAATCTTGAAGCAACATTACTTACGGGTTCCTATTCACCTTACGTCCTCGCATATGTTGATGTTCCCAGATATACCGTTGCAGGTGACAAGCTTTCATCAACAAAGTATAATGCAACATACCGTATCATAGAGGGTGGCAATGTTAACGGCAAGATAGGAACCTTAGAGTATATCGCTCCTATCAAGAAGAAGAGCAGCCACACGGTAGTCTCCAAGGTAACCATCGATGGCATTACCTACAAGGTAAAGAGTATCTCGGCCGGTGCATTTAAGGGAAATGAGAAGGTCAGGAAGATCAAGATAGGTAAATATGTTACAGCTATCGGCTCAAAGGCTTTCTACGGATGTAGTTCGCTTAAAAATGTTACTATAGGCAAGGGTATTTCAACTATCGGTGCAAAAGCTTTCTACAAAGCAACAGCACTTGAAAATGTTATAATCAACAGCAAAAAGCTTAAAAGCACGAATATAGGGAAGTCCATATGGACCAAGGCCGGTAAATCAGGCAAAGGCATAACCTTTACTGTTCCTTCTTCAAAATTAAAGAGCTATAAGAAACTTTTTGGAAAGACAGGCGCAGTACAGGCTGACTGATCTGGTTTCTAAGAAAATGCTAAAAGTGTTTTCCGATTGATATTTACGATCTTTGTTTCAGGCGGGGCTCAAGCCCCGCCTTTATATTTTGTTTGACATTATTTCTTCGATATGTTAATATCATTATGTTGCAGGGAAAGACGAAAGCTTTCTCAAGGCAACATTGATAAATCTGAAAGGAAAGCGTGTGGAAATGCTGGTAATGTGTATAAGATAACAATGGTTTAAATGAACACGGAAAGCCTGTAGGTACACAGGTTTATTTTGGTGTACATTAAACATTGTATAAGCATAGAGTATTTGCTTATATTTTTATATAGGGTTTTATTTGCGTAGTCTGTTTTGTGTACACAAGACAGGCTTTTTTATTGTAATAAGTAACTAAGACTTCCAGCGAAGGACATATCGTAACCGTTTTAAAGTGCATCAGATTCTTCACTGCGCTCAGGATGACATAAAGGAAGTTTTTAACAAAAAAGAAAAGGAATAATTATGGATAGAAAATATAAGATTACACAAAACCTGTCCTACTGCCTGAAGGAAACGGCAAAGGGCTGCAGAAAACTTCCGTATCTGTGCATAGGAATTATCCTGGCCAATTGCCTGATACCGGTTATAACGGCATTTCTGCGTGAACTACATCGGTAATTCAATTACCGATGTAGTTCACGGAAAAGAGTCAATAAGGAAGGCTTTGATCCTATGATAATGAAGTGATATACATGGTAAAGTGGCAGATGAAAAAAGAACTTCCACAGCTTGACGTGAGGAAAACGACGGAGTGATGATTCCTTATAGATGTGACTGTAGGACAAACGATTGGCAATACAGATAGAAAATGATAGTGCAGGGAGTATGAGTGCAACATGAATACATTACATCTCTATATAGGCTTAATGGTTATGCTTTTTAACCGTGGGATAAGGATTTACTGTTCTACCGGCAGCAGATATACCGACAAATCTGTCTTGACTACACTATATAAAAGTGGTACATTTTTATGTGGCAGGAAGAGCTCCTGTCACATATTTTGTATTAGAATTAATTAATGAAAATGGCGATAAAACATTGATGGGGGGCTATCATGGATTATAAAAAAGCAGCCGAAATGGATACATCGGGATTTGTACTGCTTACCGATCATATACCGGGAGCGGTACTTGAAATCCGTTATTTTTCAACCTTTAATTTTATTGGTGACAGGATAGACGGTTATGAGGAGCCGTATGCTATCCTCACAAAGGAAGCTGCAAGAGCTTTGAAAGAGGTTAGCAATCAGGCGGCTGTGAGAGGCTACAGATTAAAGATATTTGATGCATACAGACCTGCAAAGGCAGTGAGACATTTTGTCCTTTGGGGAATAGAAGACCTTGACCAAAGAATGAAATCGTTCTTTTATCCGGAAGTTGAAAAGGGAGAGCTTTTTTCAAAGGGTTATATAGCAAAGCAGTCCAGTCACAGCAGAGGCAGTACGGTTGATCTTACCCTGCTTGATATGCAGAGCGGGAAAGAAATAGATATGGGCAGTCCCTTTGATTATTTTGGGGAGCTTTCACATCCGGATAACAGGGAAGTAACCGAAGAGCAGTATGAAAACCGCATGCTGTTACAGAGCCTTATGGTCAACGGAGGCTTTAAACCCTATGAATGTGAATGGTGGCATTTTACCTTAGAAAACGAACCTTATCCCGATACATATTTTGAATTTCCCATTGCAGTTGAATACCTTAAAAGATAAGAATTTGCAGAAAATTTCAATTTTTTAAAATAAATGGTTGACAATTGAAAACAGAAGTAGTATCCTATACCCAATATTTTTCAAAAGGACAATGGTTTGAAAGATAATTTCAGACCATCATCAATACCGGAGCAGGCACGGCGTTGATGTTAAGCACGCCTGCAACAAGGTATGTTTTATGAGCAGATTCGTAACCAAGCCTTCATACATTACTTATGAAACCATGAACAATAATTACGTCCATGGTCTTAGAGGTGTATGTAGAATTACAGGTTACGGAGAAGCATAGAATACGAGCATAGTATTATAATACTAGCCACCTATCTTTTCCGGATAGGTGGTTTTTTATATCAACCGAAGTGAGCCGGGGGTACAGGTCGGTTTCGTTAATTAAATGACATTGACCCCGTCCCCATGGTCCAAAAATCGAGAGAGTAATTATGAAAGAAAACGAGAAAAAGAAAAAAGAAAAACTGTCTTTTGCAGCTACGATGAAAAACTCATGGTTTGCCATGAAGCTGGCGGCAGCGATCTGCCCGAGCTTTATCGTGCATACCATCATTATGTGGCTCATAGGACAGAGCGAATGGGTATTTTTTGACGGAGTCTTTATGAAGGTCATCGTAAACGACTTGTCGGAGGGCAGGGAGTTTTCGAGCATATTGAGCTTCATACTTATATGTGGCTTGATATTCTGCATATTGGCAATCTATACGGGATATGTGGATAACGTCGTCTATCCGTTAAAGACCAACAGGCTTTACGGAGGCATATATAAAAAGCTCTACGCCAAAGCAAAAAATGTGGAGCTGTCATGCTATGAGGATCCTGATTTCTACAACCGCTATACAATGGCGATGGATGGAGCGGAGCAGAAGATCACAGCCGTTATCAGAGGGATGATAGGCGCAGTCATAGGTGCTGCCGCTTCTGTTTCTGTTTTCTATATGATGTATGAGATCGATCACTATGCGATGCTTTTCATCATTTCACCCCTGATCGGCAATTTCATCTTTGGAAACCTCAAGAATAAATATGATTATAAAAGATATAAGGAACAGGCTCCGAATGAAAAGGTGCTCAATTATGTGAGCCGTATGATGTATCTTCCGGACGGAGCAAAAGAGATCAGGCTCTCAAATGTATTCTCGCTTATGAGAAAGCAGTACGGGGATGCTACAGAGAACAACGTAAAGGTAGCGAACAAATACGCATTTAAAAATGCTCATATGAATTTCTGGCGCATTACCTTTACCTTCACGGTCATCTTTGAAGGCGTGCTGCTCTATGCGAGCTACAGAAACAGGGTGACCGGAAGTATCAGCTTGGCAGCTCTTACCATTATGGCGAGCCTGATGGTTGCCATGACATGGATCCTCATCAGGGTATTTGAAAATGTTATGGAAGTATTAAAAAATGGCATGTATCTGAATAATCTCAAAGGATTCCTGGAGTACGAGGAAAAGATCCCGGAGGATTTTGACGGTGAGATGCCTGAGGCCGACTTTAAGAGCCTGGAGTTTAAAAATGTATCATTTTCCTACAAGGACAAGGAGATCATCCACGACCTCTCGTTCAAGATAAACAAGGGTGAGATTGCAGCGCTTGTGGGACATAACGGCGCTGGAAAAACCACGATCATCAAGCTTATGTTAAGGCTCTATGATCCCGATTCCGGAACGATCCTCTATAACGGAAAGGATATAAAAACATATAACCTGAAGGCCTACAGGGATATCTTTGCCACAACCTTCCAGGATTTTAAGCTCTTCGGTATGACGGTAAAGGAAAACGTTCTCATGGGAAGGCATTACGAAAATGAGGACGAGCTGGTGAGAGAGGCTCTGAAAAAGGCAGATGTCCTGAACCGGATCCTTGAACTGGATGATGGTATCGACTCGGTGATGACCAAGGAATTTGACGATAAAGGCTGTGTTCTCTCGGGCGGTGAGAGCCAGAAGGTAGCAGTAGCCAGGACTTTTATAAAGGAAGCTCCCATGAAGATCTTTGATGAGCCTTCGAGCGCGCTGGATCCGATAGCCGAGTATGAACTGTTCAACAGTATCATCGGCGAAGGGCAGGATCACACGATGCTATTTATCTCTCACAGGCTCTCATCCGTAAAGAATTGTGACAAGGTCTTTATGCTGGAGAAAGGTACTCTCATCGAAGAGGGAACCCACAAGGAACTCATGGAGAAAAACGGAAGCTATGCCGCGATGTATAAAAAACAGGCGATGAATTACCTCGCAATAGAGAACGATGAGGAGGTGATAGCATAATGAAATACATACCTAAAGAGGAAAGGCAAAAAACAAAGCAGTCTGTAAAGACGGTATTTGCCAACAATTTCTATATGCTGAAGCTCATCTTCAAAGCTTCACCTTCTTTTGTGCTATATCAGGCGGCGGACGCCGTGAGGGGGCAGCTCTCCATATTCTTTGAGCATACGGTACTGATCGGCTATGTTTTGGAAGCGGCGGAGTTTGGTTATCCGTTTGCCCGTGTTGCAGGGATCATTCTGCTTCTGGCGGCACTCATCACTGTCGGAATGCTTTTTACGGTATATCAGAGTGACTATGTGGCTCCCAGGGAGAGACCCAAGGTCCGCAAAAAGATCAAGATGAAGCTGTATGAAAAGGCCAGAGATATGGACCTGGAGTGCTATGACGATCCGGAATTCTATAACAGCCAGGTTCTCGCCATTTCGCAGATCGACGACCAGATCGAAAGAGTCATCAAATTCGTGATAGATACGTTAAGCGGTCTAGCAGCATTTATATCAACCGCGATCTATTTCCTTTACAAGGATAAGACAGCCATATTGTTTGCGCTGGGTGCGTTTGTATTCTCGATGATCTTTGAACAACTCTACAACAAACAGAATTATTTAGCGAAGGTTGAGAGTATACCGTCATCAAGAAAAAGAGACTATATAAAAAGGATATATTACCTGAACGACTACGCCAAGGAGATCAGGCTGAACCCGGGTGTTTCGGATGTCCTTATGGATCGCTTTGAGGCTGCCAATGACGAAGTATACGCTATCGAGAAGAAATATGCCTTAAAGAAATGGTTCTTCGGGTTCATGAGACGATATGTCTGCAACAGCTTTTTTGCAGATGTTTTGTTCATAGGGTATCTCGTATATCAGGCAGCGGTACTCCACGACATTTCATACAGTACTGTGGCCATCCTGTACGCCTCGTTCGGAAGGCTCAAGAACAGCATGAGAGTATTCTCGGAGACTTATCCTTTTGCCTGCGAGACTAGTCTGTATGTGAGCAAGATCAGAGAGTTCCTGAACTATGAGCCCAAGATCGTATCAAAGGAAAATCTCACACCGGAAAACAAAGCAAAAGAGATCGAACTTGATAAGGTATCCTTTGCTTACGGAAAGAACAAAGACATGCTCATAAAGGATATGGATCTTCATATAAAGCCCGGTGAAAAGATCGCACTTGTAGGTTATAACGGTGCAGGAAAAACAACACTGGTGAAACTCTTAATGAGGCTTTACGATACCAAGGGCGGCGTGATAAAGGCCGACGGTAGGGACATCCGGGAATATGACGCGAAGAAATACCGTGATACCATCGGTACCGTATTTCAGGATTTCCAGATATTTGCAGGAACTGTAAAAGAAAATGTAGTGCTGGACGTGGCTGAAGGTATTGAGGAAGGCGGTATTCGAAATGCACTTTCACAAAGCGGTCTTATGGAACGCATCAACCGATTTAAAAAGGGTCTTGATACGGACCTCACCACAGAGTTTTCCAAGGATGGCGTAAACCTTTCAGGCGGTGAGAGCCAGAAGCTCGCGATATCCCGAGTATTCTACAAGAACGCGGGACTTATGATACTGGACGAGCCTTCGAGCGCACTCGACCCTATCGCAGAATACCAGTTGAATCATGCCATGATCGAAGCGACAGGGGATAAAACAGTCATATTCATATCTCACAGACTATCAACTACCAGGATCGCCGACAGGATCATCATGCTTGAAAAAGGACGAATCGTAGAGCAGGGAACACACGAAGAACTGCTATCCATGAACGGAAAATACGCCCAAATGTGGAAAGTCCAGGCAGGCGCCTACATTGCAGTATGAGCCAC
Source organism: Lachnospiraceae bacterium (assembly GCA_016282435.1). Taxonomy (GTDB): domain Bacteria; phylum Bacillota; class Clostridia; order Lachnospirales; family Lachnospiraceae; genus RUG11977. The sequence goes on from JAEEKN010000301.1 coordinate 20,619, forward strand.
GGGGACGGGGTTAGTGGTCCATTTTTTAGAACGATCAAAGGGAGGACGGTTCTGTGATTGACCGACTGTGATATTGAAAGAAAAGGAGTTAGCAGATGCTTAAAGTGATTCTTTACATAATTTCAGTTATAGTTAATTTTGTGTATTTTTTTGTGATGAGGATCGATCTTTATACTGATAGATTCCATCTGCCCGACGGGGAAATGGGAGAACATACCCGCAGCCCTATAGATAGTTTATATTCAGCAGATAAAGGGTTTTTGTTTTATATAGAGCTGTTGTTTATGGCAATAAGTGTGATCACAAGTATCGTGATGCTTTTCGGTGTAAAAAACAATATTGTAAGGATCGTGCAGATTGTAAGTACTGTTGCTTCAACATTGCTGTTTATCATTATTATGGTATATGCCGGTAATGTACATCTGAATTATTGAACGATCAGAGGAACGGTTCTTTGATTGAAAAACATAATACGGAAAATAAGGAAAAAACAAATGAAATATGCAGTTATATCTGATATACATGGAAATAAGCCTGCACTTGATGCGGTGCTTGATGATGCAAGACAGAAGGGGATTACCGAATTTATATTTGCAGGGGACTATTGCTTGAGCGGACCGTTCCCCGATGAGTGTATTGGCACGCTTCGGAAAATTGAGAACAAAACAGTAATCCGTGGGAACGAAGAACGGTATCTTGAGAATCTGATAGGAAAAGACCAGAGCAAGTGGACTGACGGCCAGATGCAGATATCGTATTGGAACTATAGGAATATAAAAAAGGATAATCTGGACTATCTTTTATCAATTCCCCACAGAGCTGATTTTTCAATTAATGGCAGGGATATCCATATACTTCATCATGTGGATGATTTTATAAAGGTGAGCAATCTTGAGAACTACTTCAATCGTTCCGGAGCATTGGCACTAAAATATGGGGATAGGAAAGTGACTCCGGAGTATCACAGGCAGCAGATGCATGATGCAATAGAAGAGACAACCGGTTTTATCGAGGCAATATCAACGCTTGCAGACGGGATTTACATTTTCGGGCACTCACATATTCAGTGGAGCTATAAAGTGCCGGACAGGAAAATCTACCTGATCAATCCCGGTTCCTGCGGCCTTCCGTTAGATTGTATAAAAAATACTCTTCCGTATACTATATTAACCATAAGTGATGCCGGTGAAGTTCAAATAGAGGAGCAGAGAGTTCCGTTCGATATGAGCGGATACGTTGAAAGAATAAAACAGACAAGCCAGTACAAAGAAGCAGGTGTATGGACTAAAGTAATCATCAAGGAGCTGCTTAATGCAAGGGAACATTTGGTATTCTTTTTGAAATTTGCAGAAGAGTATGCTAATATGATAGGAGACAATATTCG
>JAEEKN010000302.1 GCA_016282435.1 Lachnospiraceae bacterium
ACATCTGATACCAGAGGGCAGTCTCCTTCGACAGGAACGAACAACCAGAAGCTTGGAAAGGAATTGATGACACCTGATGAGATAGCAGTTATGAGCGGAAAGAAATGCATCTTCCAGTTAAGGGGGGTGCGTCCTTTCCTATCAGATAAGTATGATATAACAAAACACAAACGATACCGGCTCTTGTCGGACTTTGATGAAAAGAACGCCTTCAACATTAGAAAATACACCTCCAAAAGGCTTGAGATAAAGCCAGACCAGGAGGTAGAAGTATTTGATGCCGGAGAAATAGAAGAATAATGAGAGGAGTAATTATACATGAAAACAAAAGAAAACTTTAAAAGACAATTAGAAAAAATGACATTACCTGAAGCACCTGATAATGATATGATACCGGAATTCTATGACCCGGTATATATGCCTATTTTAAGGGAACTTGGAGTTAAAGGATCACGAGATATCGACACGCTTAGATATGCAGTAGATGAAAGGCTTGCTGATATGAGTGATGCTATTCGAGAGCAGACGCTTAAAGATATTATGAGCGGAAAGCTGACAGACATTACAAAGGCACCTCTTTACAGAGAGGAAACGGAAGATAAGGTTGAAATTCACAATATACCGGAGAGCATGGAATCAGTGCTGGGCTTTATGCTTTGGTTAAATGAGCGAAGGGAATCTTTGATGGATAAGTATGATGAAAAAAAATAAGATTGAATTGAACAGGACACAGATCAAGTACATAGCAATAACTGCGATGCTTTTTGATCATCTGGCTGCATTTCTGCTGTCACCGGAAAAGCATCCTGAACTGATAGCTCTGTATGTAATAATGCGGACTATCGGCAGAGTGGCAGCTCCGGTGATGTTCTATTTCCTTGTAGAAGGCTTTACGCATACTTCATCAAAATGGAACTATTGCCTGAGATTGCTGAGTTTTGCCATACTGTCACAGATACCATACTCATTAATGAGATATGGTAGTGTGGCATCAGGAGACTTGAATGTTATATTTACATTGCTTATCTCGTTCCTTATGATGGCGGTGACAGATAGGATAAATAGCCAGATCATAAAAGGAATGGCGGTAGCCTTGTTTATGCTGATAAGTGTTTTCTCAGACTGGGGACTCCTCGGACCGTTAATGGTATGGATATTCTATATGAAAAAGGGAGACAAAACCAAACAGATCCGGAAGTATCTGATGATCATATGCATACAGCTGATATGTACAGTTATTTTCCTTATCTGCAATACGCAAAATTGGTATGATGGGATCTGCCAGCTTGGGATATTCCTCGTGTTACAATTGTTACACTTTTACAATGGAGAGCCGGGGAGGAGGACAACAGTCAATAAATGGCTGTTTTACGTATTCTATCCCCTTCATTTCCTTGTGATTTGGATTTTATCATTCTGATATAAAAAATGAGATCACAATTTGTGACCTCAAAACGGAGAAATTATAGAAATAGCATTATTCAATACCTAAAGTATCTCGATGTGTACCGGTACGGACAAGAGTTAAGATGAGCTCTTTGTCGTTTGTTTTATAAACGAGAACCCAATCACCTTTTATATGACATTCTCTGAATCCTTTCATATTTCCTTCAAGAGCGTGATCATTGTAAGAGGCGGGTAAAGGTTCCTGCTTTTGCAGAGTAGTAATTGCAGGTTTTAAAAGATTCATATCTTTGCCTTGTTTTACAAGACGTTTATAGTCTTTTTTGAATTTTGAGGTTTGGACGATATCGAGCATTATTCATCCTCCTCGGTAGAGATTTCGGCATCATTATCCGCGAATAGTTCATCAACATTTTTATATCGTTTTGCTTTAATTGTACCGGCTTCTATATCGAGAGCTTCTTTCATTGCTTCGAAGGTCTCACGATTATAATTGTCCATACGTAGATCAAAAGGGATACCACCAACATTAAGTGATTTTTCAAAAAAGATATTAACAGCATCAGCAAGAGTTATACCTAACCCTTTATATAATAGTTCTAATGAATTTTTCTTTTGCGGTTCTATGCGCATGGTAAAATTAGCAGAACGGTTTGTTTTATGTTGTATTGTAGCAGTAGACATTATTGTTTACCTCCCTGTATTTTTTATCATTATAACATTGATGCACTACATTTGCAATACATTGTTTGAAAATGTAACAGAAAAATATTAAATAGTATGTTTATCATACGGATTCAGCGACATGGCGTAGGAATGAGAGAAATCTTGTCCCTGCGCCTTTTTTATTGCTCGGAACGGAGGAAAAAGGTGAAAACACAGGATTTATGCATGGTGATTCATGCCCGGGATCCCACTGAATCGGATACCCGGAAAATGGATGTAACTCATAGTTAACTACAACAAAATTATATAAAAAACAAAAGGAGATTATGAAAAATGTTTAATTTATTCAATGCAAGGGCATCACATTTTATGCCCTTAATGTCAGTAATAGCTTTATCAGCCCTTCGTCTTTTCGGCTTTTCATACAATTCCAATGGCGGTGGCGGAATCTTTCTGATGGGATTCTTCTCATCGGCTATAGACGGTCTTAAAACAGTTATCACGGCCATTGGCGCAGGTATCGGTGTATGGGGTGTCATAAACCTGCTTGAAGGCTATGGTAATGATAATGCAGGTTCTAAGTCACAAGGTATCAAGCAACTTATGGCCGGCGGCGGTATCATAATCCTTGCCCAGACAGTGATCCCGTTGCTCAGCAGTCTCTTCGGCGGCGGTG
>JAEEKN010000303.1 GCA_016282435.1 Lachnospiraceae bacterium
CGTGCAGACTGGAATGACTGTCTGAACCTTAACTGCTTCTCAGAGGAGCCCGGTGAGTCCTTCCAGACATTCGGACCCAGCGAGGGACCTGTTGCAGAGTCAGTATTTATCGCAGGTATGTTTGTAAAATACGGCAAGGAATATGCAGATATCTGTGACTATGTAGGACTCGCTGATGAAGCAAAGACCATCAGAGCAGAAGTCGAGAAGGTTAAGACCGCTACCGAAGAGTTCGGATGGGATGGCGAGTGGTTCCTTCGTGCATATGATGCATACGGAAACAAGGTTGGTTCCAATGAATGTGAAGAAGGCAAGATCTTCATCGAGCCCCAGGGCTTCTGTACTATGGCAGGCATAGGTCAGGAAAAGGGTTATGGCGAAAAGGCTCTTGCTTCATTATATAAGTACCTCGTAAATGATTACGGTATCGAGATCCTCGCTCCCTGCTATACTACCTATCATGTTGAGCTGGGTGAGATTTCTTCATATCCGCCCGGATACAAGGAGAACGGTGCTATCTTTACACACAACAATCCCTGGTGTTCAGTAGCTGCTACGGTTATCGGCGATGCTGAAAAGGCATTCGATATCTACAAGAGAAGCTGTCCTGCATTCCTGGAGGATGTAAGCGAGATCCATCGTACCGAACCCTATGTATACAGCCAAATGATCGCAGGTCGTGCTGCAGTTCATTACGGCGAAGCTAAGAACTCATTCCTTACAGGTACCGCTGCATGGGTAGTAGTAGATATCACCCAGGCTATCCTCGGTGTACAGCCCACATTACAGGGTCTTTCTATCAAGCCTTGCGTAACAAAGGATTTCGGCAGCTACTCCGTAACACGTAAGTACCGTGGCGCAAAGTATGACATAAGCGTAATCCAGGATGGCAGCGGCAAGGGTCTTGTAGTAGACGGTACTCCTGTCGAAGGCAACCTCATCCCTACTGCCGATGGCAAGAAGGAATATAAAGTTGAATTCTACATCTGATAAACAAAGATACGGAACATCGCTTTGTTAACCTCTGAAACACCGAAGGATTTTCGAGGTGGAATTGACAGTAAAAAATCGGGCATATGGAGAAGATCCATATGCCCGTATTTTATTGTATTTAATTTGAATTATGTTCCTTAGGTTTTTTCCTGCTCCTTGCAAAAAGCATAAACAGTTCAGTCGGATATTTGAATATTTTGAGTGATAATACAATGGCTATAACTACTGCCAGTACCACCCATCCTGCTTTTCCCGCTTCCGTTTTATAGAACCATTTGTCTATCTTAGCATACTTCATGGCATACAGGATATGCCTGTGCCAGAAATACACCTGCAGTGTCCTTGAGCCCCACAAAGTCACCGGTTTTATCTCACGCACCGGTGTAAGGACTATCATAAAGAACCCAAAGAAGAGTCCGCTTATGTAAAACAACGCTCTCCAGATAAATGCAACCGGTACATCTTCCGGATATGCCTCTGCTGCCAGCAGAAACGGACGCATTTTATACACCGTTTCCATGCATACCAAGCAAATGATGAGCCATACGATGAGGATCACCGCACTGCATACCTTAAGTCTGATATTCCCGGCCAGCTTCTCCAGCTTTTTTCTATCCGTACACATACCGAGCAGATAAAATGGAAGAAAGAATACAGTCCTCGAAAGGGACAGAAAACTTCCAAGGCTTTCTATATATCCGGCAGCACAGGAAAATACTACAAGCACTCCTATCACTACCCACCGGGCCACTTTGCTTTCCATCACTTTGTGCAGGATGAATCCTATCACACAGTAGAATGCCATCGAAAGCATGAACCACGGTGCCGCTATCACATGCAGCATATCAAGTTCCGCTTCCCGCGAGAAGATCAGTTTCAGCCAGTATATACACAGCTCGTACAGGATATAAATCCCCAAGAATGCCAGTGCCTTCTTCCAGAAGCCCTCATTTTTGTGAAACAGACCCGATATGAAGATAAACAGGGGCATATGGAATGAATATATAAATATGAAGATACTATGATAAATATCGCTGTTCTTTATATTTACAAAGTGCCCTACAACTACCAGGACGATCAGGATAAACTTCAGGTTATCCCATAATGCTACTCTCTCTTTGCCCATTCTCAGATTCCGATTTTCAATGCCTTCCTGCATTCAGTGACAAATCTGCCCGCGATATCTTCAGGCTTACCTTTTAAGTATTCCCTGAGAACCGGTTCTACGTCAGAACTAAATACCTCATCTATGCTGTCAGGTGACGGGCTCAGTTTTCTGAAGAATGCGGGTCCGAGACAGAATTCATTCGATAAGCCTTCACTTATCAGCCTGTTCACAAGATTCAGATTCTCAGCGAACTGATCCAGCCAGAATATATTCTTATCTTTCAGCATCTCATGAAGGGATGTATTCATAATCTCCGTAGGATTGATATTTACCCATCTGAACTTCTGTTTTACAGAGAAATCCATATCTGTTTCAGAACCGCCGAGTTCATTCATGGTAGCTATGATATGAAGGTTACGTGGGATAAAGAATCCTCTCTCAAAACAGTCGAACTTCATCTGCTCGGCAAATCCGATATGGGATGTCTGGTAGTTTGACTTTCCGATATCATCCGCCTGGATAACCCTGTAGTTCTTTAAGTTACCGAGCCTGGTATCGAATCTGTTTTCAATACCTCTGTAGTCTTCGTCAAGTGCAAATAGAACGTCGCCGAATACTCTGGCTGCGTCAGCCCTGTTTATCTCATCTATGATGAAGTAGTACTCTCTCACTCCGTGTTCAAATATATATTCTTTTGAGTCAAGGGCAAAATCTTCTTTTGTGGTTCCTTCTTCAAGAGCCTCTTTTTTATCTCTTATCGCCTCAAAGAGTTCCTGAACTACCTTCTGTTTCTTCTCCGAATAAAGCGACTGGAATCCGGGGTATGCCTGCTCCAGATTATCTTCAACTATGGTTCTGCAGAATCCCTTAAATACACCGTCAAGTCTGACATTTGTAGCACTTGTTGTATTTATGATATTTGCAGGACGAAGTCCCTCTATAAAGTCGGAATACTCAAATGAAGGATGGAACTGAACGAATTTATATCCGTCATATCCCTTGGTATTCTTTCTGGCAAGCTTTCTAACCTGGTAAGTTTTCCCGGTGCCGGAAGGTCCGATGAATATTACCTGTTTATATTTTGCCATGGCATTGGAAACAATGCTCCTGATATCATTGGTTGCGGTTCCCTGTATCTTGCCGGTATCCTGTACGGGCTGCTGAACCTGAACCTTCTGAGGTGCCGGTGCTGCCTGCTGTACCGGAGCTACCCGCTGCACGGGAGCTGCCTGCTGTACCGGGGCTACCTGCTGTTGTACCGGAGCTACCTGTTGTACCGGCTCTGCCTGCTGTACCGGGGCTACCTGCTGTTGTACCGGCTCTGCCTGCTGTACCGGAGCTGCCTGCTGTACGGGAACTGCCTGCTGTACGGGCGTAGTTCCTTGCTCGGGCTGTTCCTGAACATTCTGTGCTGCCTGGTTCTGTTCGGATGTAGCCTTAGCTTCCTCGGCTGCTATCTCAGCCTCAACAATAGCTTCTATAAGGTCGGGCTTCTTCTCGGGCTCCTTGGGTGCGGGAGAATTTTTAAGCTGTTCAGCCAGATTACTGTGAGATTCGTATTCTACAGCTATTCCGTCCTCCAGTCCCAGATATGGAACGTTCGGGATAGCTTTACCCTTCTCGCCGTCCTCGGCTCCTAAATACGGAACATCCGGGATAGCCTTGTTCTTCTCACTGTCTTCAGCTCCTAAGTACGGAACATCCGGAATAGCCTTACCCGCTTCTGTTTCCTCTGTTCCAAGATATGGTACGGCATCCATGCTCGGAATGCTGTTATCCTCGGGTATACCTATAAAAGGTACCTCTTCAATGGTAGGTATCTTCTCTTCCTCAACTACAGCTATGCAGGGTATGGCATCGATATCAAGCTGGCTGCTTCTGGTATCTGCCACCTGGAATTTTGATGTTTCCTTAAAGTTTTCATTGGGCTTAAAAGGTTTATATCCCTTTCCGGGCTTCATACGGGCATCCTTGAAATCCTTATTCTTGCCCTTCTTGCCGTTCTTGCCCTGCTGGTTCTTTACATTCTGATTGTTCTGCTGATTCTGAACATTCTGTGCGGACGTCGCACTTTGTGCGGGAGCCGTTCCTTGTGCGGGTGCTGTATCCTGTACAGGCGTCGTTCCTTGCACGGGCGTCATTCCTTGCTCGGGCGTCGTTCCTTGCTCGGGCGGCGTTCCTTGCTCGGGCTGTGTCTCTTGTGCGGGAGTCGTTCCCTGCACGGCTTCACCTGAAATGGCTGCTTTTAGTTCTTCAGCGACCTGAACAGCCTGCTGAACCTGAGCTTCAGCGGCCTGCTGAACCTCTGCCGTCTGTCCCTGTGCGGGCATCGTTCCCTGCACGGGCGTCGTTCCTTGCTCGGGCTGTACATCGGGCCTTATCTCAGGGTGTATATAAGTTTCATCAAGCCTTGAAAAATCTTCCTGTTTTCCCTGTTCTTTTTCCACAGGTTTCTGTTCCGGTTTGTTTTCCTTAGGGGCACCCGAAGGCTGAAGTCGTTCAAGCTCGGAAGCGAGTACCTTAAGCTTTCCTACCGGTGCAGCTACCGGAGTAACACTCTTCACCGTAGCCGGCTCTACTGATTTCACAACCGCAGGAGTAACCGATGCGGGAGTAACAGTCTGAGGCGTAACATGCTGAGGGGTAACATTTACCGGAGCTGCAGTATGTGCAGCGGGCTGGGCTGCCGGCTTCTTTGCAGCGGGACTGTCAACTTCACAGGTTATACTGTAATTTGAAATAGCATATTCGTTACAGATTTCGTTAAGAATTCTCTGAACCAGGAGCATACTCTCGCTTCCGCTGTAGCGGGTATACTTCTTTCTGTTTTGTTTTACCAGTTTTTCAGCTCCCCTGGCAGACGAATAATTCCTGTAAACATAGTCAAAAAACGCCTCACAGAAGGAATGAACCGTAGTAGTCCCCTTTCCTACCAGAAGATTCGTTTTATCATCATAAAAACGTATATTCTTTATAGTATCAAACTGCTTGTTATCAGGGGTTATCTTCATCCTTAAGAAATCACTGATCTTCATAACAAAAATCCTCTCTTAAAAAAATTGGGTGATGTATTTCTACCAAAAATCTCTTTGTTTATTGTATTACATTTTTCATAAATATACAAGTACAAAAACACCTGTTATCTAAGGAAAAATGCCTGTAATGACTGAATGTGCTCGGCTATGTTTTTAGCGGCTTTTTCATGAGCCGCCGGTGTCGGATGGTATCTGACTCCGAGATCCTCTCCCTTGCATTCCGCAAGCCTCAGATATTCCACTCTGGAATCACCGGTTTCTTTCTTGTATGCGTCTATGGCCTCTTTGATATGACCTTCCATATCTGTTCCCAACATCCCGTAAACCCAGAGAATGGTGCAGCTTCTGTTATGGTTCCTGATAGTCTTCAAAAATCCTATGGCCTTTTTCCTGAAACCTGCCAGAAACTCCTTTTCACCGATCTTCCCGGCCTTCATTCCGCTTCCGTCATTGGTTCCGAGATTTATCACTACAAAATCCAGTTCCTGATTCGAAAAATCCCACTTCTCATGTGCTCCGAATTCATTTATGGCCGTAGCGTCATTCACCGTTCCGCATATCTGATCGTAAAAATCCGGAAGATTATGAGTTGTATCCGCATCGTACGAAGCATACAGTCCCCATCCGCTCTGTGAAAGAACCGAATAACGGGCCGAAAGGATCTGAGCCACCTTGTAAGCATAGTTTTCTGTGGCATCAAACACTACCGGGATCCACTCTGCTCTTTTTGTCAGACCGCATCCTTCACCCGATGTCAAGCTGTCCCCTATAAACTCCAGCTGGATATCATACTCGGGCTTTTTTACAAACTCTCCGTCTGATTCAAGCTTTTTTATAACGAGATAATGCTTCTTCTCATCGGTCATACACTGGGTATCCCTTACCAGGCGGACCCTGACCGGCATTTCCGTATTCATCCCTGCGAACACCTGATATCTGTGAAGCCCTTTTTCAAGTACTATCTTCTGGGTTCTCTCCCCTTCGATGATGATATCGAGCATCAGTTCCGAATTATCATAGCCGCAGTCTATATGTACATACAAGCATGAAGCTTTTATATTGAACTCCATAGCACTTCCGGTCCAGAACAGCGCGATCCCGTTTTCATTTACGGAATTGCGCCCGAAAAGCACATAGCTGTCAGTTTCGTTAAGATCCAAATTATGCATTCAATCCTCCATCCGTATTCATACACGGTCATAAAAAATGTCAATTATAGTATATAATATTTTCGTAAAATTTTCAAACATTTTATTATTTCTTTTTTAATTTTTATATCCTTGACTTTTTGGTTTTTATTGATAAAATGATGCTAAGGTCAAAAGCCCAAAAGCAGTTCAAGCTTGCTTAAAAAGGCTTTGAGACTTTCGGCCGCCCAAACACCGAGAAGTAGCGATTTCCCTTGGAAAATCGCGGGATTCGGGGTGTTTGCAGGATTGCGAGAGTTGCTTGCAACGAAGCAATCCGTGGCATCAGTCGGGGGCAAAACAGGGTTTTGACCCCAACATCATAAAATGGTAAAGGTGCTAAATAAGCACCGGTACATATAAACAATATACAGGAGACACAAAATGAACATCATCAAAAAAGCATACTGCAGAACATTTCAGCAGGCTATGCATGCTTCCATCCCTCTTCTTCCCTACAGGAAACCGACCATTCTCAGCAATATGGAAGAACTCGCTGCCATGCTGAAGAATAAAGACATAAAGTCCGTTCTTCTTGTTACGGATAAGGACATCATCGGCCACGGTCTTACCAAAGGTCTCGAAGAAGCTCTCGAAAAGCGCAACATCAAATGTTCGGTATTCGACAAAACAGTACCCAATCCCACCACTGACATCATAGAAGACTGTGCGACTCAGTACATTGAAGATGAATGTGAGGCGTTCATCGGATTCGGAGGCGGATCTTCCATGGACTGCGCAAAGGCAGCCGGAGTCAGGATTGCCAGACCCCACACTCCTTTCATAAAGATGAAGGGTATTCTTAAGGTTCTGAAAAAAATCCCGCTCCTTATTGCGGTTCCCACCACTGCCGGTACCGGAAGCGAGACTACGGTAGCAGCTATAGTAACAGATGCAGAGACCAGGCTTAAGTATCAGATCAGCGATTTCCCCCTGATCCCCAGATACGC
>JAEEKN010000032.1 GCA_016282435.1 Lachnospiraceae bacterium
ATGAAGAGTGAAGAACTCAAGAATATGAGCGGATCGAGTGACTGTCCGCTCAGTACTCGGACGAGTAGTTCATCCTCCTGGGAACTAAAGTTATAGTATCCGTAAATGGATACGCCGAGCATTATCACATCAAGGAACAGTGTCTGCCATAAAGGCTTCTTCTGTCTCTGGCGTTTACGTTTAACCGATACAATAGAAGCTGTCGAACGCTTGAGCACGGGGAGCAGGGTCATGATCATGGATACGACTACTGCGATGACTCCGTATAAAAGAACTTCTCCAGAATACTCAACATTCAGACTTCTCCTGGCAGCAAATTCAAGGAATGCGCTCGATGCACCGAGTACCTTACATATGAGCCTTCCGAGAGGGAGACCTGCCAGAAAACTTATAAGGCTTAAGAAACCGGACTGAAGGAAGTACAGCCAGATGATCTGAAGCCTGCCGGCACCTCTTGATTTCAGTATGGCTATTTCGCTCTCTTCCATTTCAAGCATCTGACGTGATATCATGAAAAGGAATGCGCACAAAAGAACTATAACGGGAACCTGCAGTATGGCAAGAGTCACGGATATCTGTTTCTCTTTTACGGCATAATCCTTTATCAGGTCGATATAGTCGGGAGTAGCCATATTGCTGTATACATTGTTGTTCTCTTTTAATGCGTTCTCTGTGATTTCTATGACATTATCTATCTGAGAAGGCTTGAGAGATGCATAATCAAGCAGAGTGTACCAATGCTCGTTTACGTTATATTTCGATGTATTGTTTGCCATAAATCCCTGTTCAAACAGAGCGGGATCTATGAACAGATAATTCTCGTAATATGAAGGTGAATTTACCCAGTAATTATCATTATCCTCGGAATTCGTAAATACACCGACGATCCTGATCTTTACCATATCACCCTCGGCATATTTGAGGGTCTTGAAGTTCATCTCCTCGCCTATCAGAAGGTTGGATTCGATCATGGCACTCTGGCTTATCACGGCTTCGATATAACCGTCATCGGTGATCTTGTTCGAATACATCTTACCGGATACGATACTCGAATGCCGGTCTATGTCAGACATGCTTCCGACAACAAGCTTAAGTTCCTTGCTGCTGCGGTCATACATGGCGGTAGGCGTAGCCACTGCCGATACTAACCCCCGAACACAAACCTTTTCCACTTCGGGTATACCGAACTGTTCTCCCACGGTATTCGCAAACTCACGGATACGCTTGGTATCGGTTTTGCCGGCTGTCTTTCTCGTAAGACCTTCAACATCTATGATCATAGGATAAGCATTGTTATCCTTCATATAGTTTGCAAATTCGTCGGTAAGCATCCTGTTCCTGGATGCTTCCTGATACATAGGATGGCTGACCGCTATGGCTACCAAAAGAATATTACCTATCAGCAGACTCGCCGCCATCCATTTTTTATGCAGAATCTTCTGCAGCATTAAGTGAAACATATAAATCCCCTTAAAGTCATTTGAATTTAATCCAATATGATGACATCGCCTTCATCCACGCCCGATACTATCCAGTTGCGTGTTCCGTCGGCACCGCCCACTACAACGTATCTCTTGCTGGAGAAACCGTTTACGTATACATTGAGGTAACTGCCTTTTTTATCCGACTTAACCGCAGTTCTAGGTACCATCAGAGCATCGGTCACGTAGATCTTGTCGAATCTGACGCTGACCTCATTGCCGGTTCTGAGCTTTGTAACATCTCCGTATACTTCTATCACGTCATTCTGTGCCATAAGATTTACAGATGACGCAGGGCTCTTAAGTGTTATAACTTTTCCAGTGAGTTCAACACTCTTGCCGCCTGATGACTGAACTATCTTAACGGGCATATTGTAGCGGAGAAGTTCCGATCCGCCTTCAACCACCACTCTTACCTTGGTAGGATCGTTTATAACGCAGAGCGGAGGCCAGTATCCGATGACTTCGTTTTTCCTGAATCTGTTCAGATATCCTATGACTCCGTCAGAAGGCGCATAGATAAATTCCCTGCTCTCAAGCTCTTCTATCTGGTCGAGACGAAGAGTATATTCATCAATCCTGCTCTCACGTTTTTCAACTTCACTCTTAAATGTGGACTCTAGACGGTCGTACGAGAGCTGTGCAAGCCTTCTGTCACGTTCGCTGCCCTCACCGGCCGCTGCCTTATAAGAATTCAGCATCACCCTGGTATCCTGGATATAATCCTCAAGATTCTTCTTTGCAGCTTCGAGGTTCAGCTCAACTTCTTCTTTTTCTATCTCGTCTATGTCGACTTTGATCCTCGCAATGGGATCTCCTTTTTTTACCGTATCTCCCTGCCCTACGAGAAACTCTATAAAGTGAACGTTACCTTCACGAATATCGTTATACACCATCTGCTGGCTGGGGAATTCGAGAGCCGCCTGAACGGCACCGGTAATATAAAACTCTCCCTTTTCCACGATCGCCGTCTTTACATTCTGAGCTATGGACTCATCCAGGGCTCCGAAATACAGCACATCATCTCCATCAGCCTTTAAGCTTACCGAAGGGATAAGCACTACCCCCAGGATCAGGAACAGGCATATGATCTTCTTAAAATTATCAGCTCTTAACATATACTCTAGCTCCTTCCTCCAGACCTTCAACCACTTCTACGTTAGCATTGTCCGATAATCCGAGAACTACGGACCTTCTGATTCTTTCACCGTCTTTTATCTCGTAGACGAAGTCACCGTTTACATCGGAATATACCGCATTCTGCGGAACTGCCAGAACGTCAGCGCGGAAGTTCTTTACTACTATGACGCTTGCGTAATCTCCTACATAAATTTCTTTGTCACCGAGATCCTTGATAGCGAACTTCGAAACAGGTGATACACCGTTGTTGATGATGACCTTCAGTTCATTCTTTGTATAAGGAATGTACTCAAGTTCCAGTCTCTGACCTCTGACAAGCGCATAAAACGAATAAAACTTGCTCACGGTGTTCTCTGTCATATAATCACATGTGATAATGGGTTCACCGCCGGTCTCCAAAGCCACGATCGCGGTTCCTTTTGAGACATAGCTGTTTTCCCTGGCCGAAGATACAGCAGCCACTACGCTGTCATAAGGAGCTGTAATGCAGATGTATCCGATATCGTTTTCTTTCATCTCGGCCAGTCTGTCCTTCTTCTGCTTAAGTTCAAACTCAGCCAGCTCTTTTTTCTGCTTTATATCGAGTTCTTTTTCGGATGTATCTCCGCCGTTCAAGTGTGCTATCTCAAGTTCCTTGTCATATCCCTCAAAAGTCTCCTTCTGGGCTTTTTCCATATCCTCTATCTCGTCCTCAAGGTCGAGTATAGCCTGATAATCCTTGCCCATAAGGCCCGCTAAGACATCACCCTTATATACCTTGTCACCGGGATTTACGAATATTCCGTAAAGATATCCGTTCTCATCAAAGGAGAATTCCTCGAGAGCCGGAAGCACGGCACCTTCATGAAGTTCCACCTGACTGATATCCATCTTTGTAACATAGGTAGTCTCAAGCTTTGCATTCACGGGTTCGAGAAGCTCTATCTCTTCATCTCCGTTTTCATCCCCCGAACTGCAGGCTGTAAAAAGCATGCAGGTACAAAGAAGAAACAGAATCAAAATCTTTTTATACATTTGCATCCTCCCTATCAGCTCTTGCGAAGAATAACAGTGTCGCTTTCACTGACTCCTCCGGTTATTTCAACATAATCATTACCGATGAGACCTATGGTTACTTTTCTCATCTCTCTGATACCGTCATCGTTTATACAATATATAAACCAGAAATCCTCTGCCTCAAATACACAAGACTTCGGAAGCGATAAAACTCCGTCAGCTTCTCCTCTCACAACGGTAACCGTTCCTCTGGTACCGACTTTGATGGAAAAATCAGGCTGGTCAAGTTCAAAGATGATCTTCTGGGCTTCCTTGTCAACCGAGGTAACCGTCGAATCATACACATCCCCTGTCGAGTTCGTCACTACCTGAACCCTGTCACCTACCCGAATGTACTCTACCGCATTCCTGTCCATAGCCTGGAAACCGCATACGCTCGCATTCAGTATCGTGATAACCGTTTCTCCGGCATTTGAACTGCTGCCCTCAAGTCCCTTCTTGATAAAGGAAACATTTCCTTCTATCGATGCATACAGGGAACCTGCCTGGATCTGCTGTTCATTCGCGGAAATCTTTATGGTATTGAAATCGTTCTCATCCGAATATGTCCTGCGTTTTTCACGAAGCTTCTGAAGCTTTGTCATGTAGCTTTCCTTTGAAGAAAGGCTGAGGCCTGAAGAATTAATCTTCTTCTCATAGAACTCTATCATCTCATCGGCCTGCTTTATCAGGAGATTGTTCCTTTCGAGCTGTTCCTTCATATTGATATTGTCCTGCTCTAAGGAAGCCACATCGAGCTTTGCCAACAGATCCCCGGGCTTTACCTCATCGCCTTCGTTCACATATACAAACGCCACGGTTTTCTCGCCGACGGGGAATGCCAGATTCTCCTCCATCAGCTGACTGTATGTACAGGATATGGATTCGGTCTTTATGACATCCCTTTTCTCACAATGGGTGAGGTCAAATTCGTTTTCGATGCTCTCTCTTACTATGGAGATGCTGTGCGTCTCTTCCTCACCGGAACCGCAGCCTCCGAGCAGAAAAGCGGATAACAGCACAAACGCCGTCGTCTTTATGATTCTCTGATTATTACTTTTCATTGATTTCTCCGTAATAAAATACTATTGTTTCCCGTGCGGAATACACCCGCACAAAAACCCGCAGTTGATATAATATCACAAACGCAAAACAGACTCTATTCAAAAAATACTGTCAAAATGCCCAATTATTGCTAAAATTACAAGATGTTTTTTGTATCAATTGTTTGTTTCAGCTTTTGGTTATCACCTTTTGTAAGTAATATTTCACTAATTCTGTTCTCTGTGCGCTTAACTTCATCATAAAAATCACGTGCACTGAGCAGCTTTGCACCCTGGCCTCTTATGATGATCTGTTCCAGGCCGTCGCTGGTGGCCACCGTCACATCGAACCTCGCGGCATTTTCATGTGCGAAGCGTTCGATAAACCTGTCGGCGGTCTCCGCCTCTTTTGTAAATACTATATTTATATTGTTGTACTTCAGATACTCCGTAGGATGCCCCTGGACCCTGTATGCGTCGTAAACGGCTATTATCTCGCATCTGTTTACAGCCCTGTAGTTGCACAGTATCTCGTTCAGCCTGTCGCGCGCCGCGTCGAGATTCGCGGACGCTATGGATTTCAGTTCCTCCCATGCAAATATGATGTTATAACCGTCCACCAAAAGATATTCCGGTTTCTTCTCATATGCTTTGTCTTTACCCGAAGCTTTGTATCCTCCTGAGTCCTGTGAAAGAGCTTTCACTGTACTTTTATGTTTTCTGAACGGATTCCTGTATTCAGCTTTTTTATTTGCATAAAATGTGCGGTTCAGGATCGAATCTATCTCATCACCTGAAATGATCATCTCATCGGGAGCGCTAAGTACGCACTCGCCGCCGTCACTTTCGTCTTTTATATGAACTTCCTTTATACCCCATGATGGAGTTTGAACTTCTCCCTCATGCGCTGTTCTGTTGACGGATCCCGCAAAATCAATCTTTACATCCAAATGCTTATAGTCGTCCACCTTATCCCATTCCACAGGGAATCCGGCACCTTTTGCACAGAAAACCGAATACGACGGGTTCCTCATATCGGAAGCCGGATCATAACCCTTCCCCGCCATCACATCATCCTCGTTATGGCAAGGTCTGTAGCCTCCGAATGTACAGTAAAAATTCCCAAGTCCCTTCGTGTAGGCGGTCACATCTTTTGAATAACCTTCAAACTCCGAAACCGGTCCGATACCTGTCAGCAGGACTCTACCGTCTTTTCCGGACTCCTCATGTCCGGTAACCTTACCGAACTTCCTGTCTATATCTGTCATAGCACGGCCCGTATGTTCTTTAGGAAGATCGAGGGCAAACTCGTAGTAAGGTTCAAGTATACGTCCCTTTCCTTCCGAAAAAGCACGCATCATACCCTGTCTCAAAGCCCTGTAGGTAGCCTGTCTGAAATCGCCGCCCTCCGTATGCTTCTGGTGTGCCCTTCCCGCAACGAGTGTAATCCTCACATCGGCTACAGGGGCACCTATCATACAGCCCAGATGTTCTTTTTCGTAAACATGCGTCATTATGAGGCGCTGCCAGTTCGTATCGAGCTCTTCTTTGGGACATTTTGAAACAAATACTATGCCGCTGCCCGGCTCTCCCGGTTCTATGACAACCTGTACTTCCGCATAATGCCTCAGGGGTTCGTAATGCCCGACTCCTAAAACCGGAGCTGTGAGTGTTTCCCTGTACAGGATGCTTCCCTTATCGAATCTGACTTCTTCGTTGTATCTCGACTTCAGGTTGGACTTTAATACTTCCAGCTGTATCTCGCCCATGATGCTCACCTGAAGTTCCTTTACTTCGTCGTTCCAGTGAACGCCAAGCATGGGCTCTTCGTCCTCGAGTTCCTTAAATACCGGCAGCAGTTCTCTGAGCCTGGCCGGTTCCTCGGCCACGCGATAAGACAGAACCGGCGTCAGCTTCTTCTCCGGTGTCACATCTTCATTACCGAGTATATCCCCCGCCTTTATAAATGTAAGACCTGTGACTCCGACCACCATACCGGGCACAGCACTATCTATATTTTCGTACTTCTCCCCGTTATAAAGCCTAATCTCGGTGATCTTCTCCTCTCTATCCTCTCCGTCAGTACAGTAGGTCACGAGATCCCTGTTTTTCAGGGTACCTCCCGTAATCTTCAGGTAAACCACCCTTTTACCCGAACTGTCCCTTCCTGTTTTTATGACACGCGAAGCAAATTCATCATCATAATCTATTTCAGGAAGGTATCTTTTCATGGCTTCGAGCAGGTACAAAACACCTTCCTGTTTTAATGCGGATCCAAAGAAGCACGGGAATACTTTTCTGTCGGTGATAAGCTCCCCTATCCTTTCATCCGGAATGCTCCCGTTTTCCACATATTCTTCGAGTACATCCTCGTCTTTTAGAGATATCTCTTCAAGGACAGCTTCTTTTTCAGCCCTTTTTGATCCAGTGTCTAAAAGCGCCGTCATATCGACAAATCCGCCGGACAGACCTTCCTTTAGTTCCACCAGGATGTCCCCGGCTCCCCTCATGTTCCTGTCCATTTTGTTTACAAAAACAAACGTTGGGATATCATAACTCTTTAGCAGCTTCCAAAGGGTCCTGGTATGTGCCTGAATGCCCTCCGGTCCGCTAACGACCAGGACCGCAGCGTCCAGAACCGACAGAGTCCTCTCCATCTCAGTGGAAAAATCCACATGACCCGGAGTATCAAGCAACGTAAAAGAGACATCACCATATTCAAAAACAGCCTGTTTTGAAAATATGGTGATGCCTCTTTCTCTCTCTAAGGCATAACTATCCAGGAAGGAGTCTTTTTTATCGACCCTTCCCGGCTTACGTATGGATTTACATAAATAGAGGATAGCATCGGAAAGAGTGGTCTTTCCGGCATCAACATGTGCCAGTATCCCGATCACAAATCTTTTCATTTACCAAAAAAGCCCTTCTTTTTCTTCTCGGTGCTCTCTTCTGTCTTTTTGCCCGAATATGATTCGTCAAACTTCCTGAGCAATTCCTTCTGTTCGGAATTCAGTTTCGTAGGTATCTGTACCACCAGATTTACATAGTGGTCTCCCCTGTAGGACTTGTCCCTGACTGAAGGAACACCCTTGCCGCGAAGCCTGATCCTGGTATCGGTCTGTGTGCCCGGCTTTACTTCGTACAGAACATCTCCGTCGATGGTAGGTATTCTCACATCTCCGCCGAGTGCTGCCTGTGCAAAACTCATGTATGCGTTCGAATAGATATTCATACCCTCACGCTGGAAGATAGGATGATCGCTCACATCCACTTCTACCAGGAGGTCGCCGTATGCACCGCCGTTGCTTCCGGGCTCGCCTTTTCCTGCGAGTCTGATGCACTGACCTGAATCTATACCTGCGGGAATGGATACCTGAAGCTTCTTCTTCCTCGAAATATATCCGTTTCCGAGACATGCAGAACATTTATCTTTTATGATCTTGCCTGCGCCCCTGCACTGAGGACATGCCTGAATGCTCTGGGTCATACCGAACAGTGACTGACGGGTATATGCCACCTGACCCTTGCCGCCGCACTGCGTACAGGTCTCTACCTTCGAACCGGGCTTTGCTCCTGTACCGTTACAGGTCTCACATTTTTCTTTTAAGGTAACGTCTATCTCTTTGTCAACGCCCTTCATGGCTTCGTCAAAGGTGATTCGTACTCTGGTCCTGGTATTGGCACCACGCTGGACTCCGCCGCTGGAACGTCCTCCGCCGCCGAACAGATCTCCGAATATTCCGCCTAATCCACCGAACAGATCTCCGAACATACTCGAGAAATCCATAGAGCTGAAGTCCATTCCGCCCGAACCGCCGTTTTCAAAAGCAGCATGTCCGTACTGGTCGTACTGGCGTCGTTTATCAGGGTCGCTCAAAACCGCATAGGCTTCGCCGACCTCCTTAAACTTTTCCTCAGCTTCCTTATCCCCGGGATTTACATCGGGATGATATTTTTTACCGAGCTGACGGTATGCTTTTTTTATCTCTTCGGCACTGGCTTCTTTTGATACGCCAAGCACCTCATAATAATCTCTCTTGTCTGCCATATCTTTGTCCTTTTATTAAATGTTGGGCGGGGCAGTTTACCTGCCGCACGCCCATCATTATATCAATATTCTTTTACCGTATCAAGTAAAAATCATATTTTTAACATATTTTTAAGATATTCATCATACCTCTTTGAAGTCAGCGTCTACATAATCGCCGCCATCACCGTTTCCGCCGCCCTGGTTCGGGTTAAAACCGCCCATGTCGGGGCCTGCTCCGTTAGGATTGAAACCGCCCATATCAGGTCCGGGACCTCCCTGAGGACCACCCTGTGCCTGAGCCTTCTCATATACCTTTTGGAAGAGCTGCTGTGAATCGTTCATCAGTTTCTCTTTTGCAGCCTTGATATCATCTACCTCACCATCGCTCATAACTTCGGGATTGGTCTTGTTCAGTAAGTCTTTTAAGTGATCGATATCAGCCTGTACTGTGGACTTGTCTGCATCGCTCAGCTGCTCTCCTACATCTGCAAGAGCCTTCTCTGTCTGGAATACCATAGAATCTGCTTCGTTTCTGGTATCAACAGCTTCCTTACGCTTCTTGTCCTGTGCCTCGTACTCAGCAGCTTCCTTTACTGCACGCTCGATATCCGACTCGCTCATGGTAGTACCGGAAGTGATGGTGATGTGCTGCTCCTTGCCTGTACCCTTATCCTTTGCAGATACGTTTACGATACCGTTTGCATCGATATCGAATGTAACCTCGATCTGAGGAACGCCACGTCTTGCGGGAAGGATTCCGTCAAGTCTGAACTGTCCGAGAAGCTTATTATCCTTCGCAAACTGTCTCTCACCCTGTGTAACACGGATGTCAACAGCGCTCTGATTGTCTTCTGCAGTTGAGAATA
>JAEEKN010000304.1 GCA_016282435.1 Lachnospiraceae bacterium
CCCTCACGGCACATGAGAGACACTGCTTAGTGCTGCTGTATTCCTACCCTGACACGGTTCACAGGCTGCCATTGCGCGAGACCCAAACGTCAACATCACTTATGAAGGGCAGCCCGACAATATGCTACCCGAGACCGGACAACACCCCTGCTATAGCGGATTGCAGGTACAGGGCACCGCTAACTCCCCGGCTGTGCGACTTTATAAGTATACTTTGTTTTGGAACGGATGTCAATATATTTTTTTGACAGGAGCATCTGGTTTGATATGATGTCGGAGGATAAGAAAAAGAAAATTATTGCCGGTATTCTGATGGGCATTGCTGCTTTGATCATCATACTGGTTTGCATATTTATAGGGATTCCTCTGGTGAGGTTAGCCGGAGAACCGGAGGAGTTTAGAAAATGGGTTGATGCGAAAGGTATCTGGGGGCCCCTGATATATATGGGACTGGTGATTTTTCAGATACTGATAGCTTTTGTTCCGGGAGAACCTCTGGAGATAGCTGCGGGGTATGTGTTCGGAACTTTCAGGGGGACTGTATTTTGTCTTATCGCTGCTTCACTGGGAAGCATTATGGTTCTTCTGCTCGTCAGAAAATTCGGAAAGGCACTGCTTGAGATATTTTTTGAAAAGGAAAAGATAGAGAGCCTGAAATTTTTACAGAGCTCAGATAAAAAGATAATTCTGTTCCTGATACTTTTTCTGGTTCCGGGAACTCCAAAAGATTTACTGTGTTATTACGGCGGGCTTACCGATATTTCCATGCCACTTCTGATATTTATCTGTACGGTGTGCCGTTTCCCATCGGTCATTACTTCGACTGTCGGAGGAGATGCTCTGGGAACCGGAGAGTATTCTTTCGCGATCATAGTGTTCGCGGTGACTGCGGTAGTTAGTTTTCTGGGGATTTTGATCTACAGGAAAATTAGCAAAAAGAATGATGGAAAAAAAGATTGAATTGTACTATAATAAAACAAAACGCAAAAGCGTTTTCGAGGTAATATTGAATGTTTTGTTACCGATATGAATTTTGAAAGGTATGTATTATGCTTGAACTGAAAAATGTTTCTAAAAAATATGGGAAAATGGATGCGGTATCGGATGTTTCGTTTTCTGTTGAAGGAGGTCAGGTTCTGGGACTTGTCGGACATAACGGCGCGGGTAAATCCACCTGTGTCAGTATGATAGCGACGCTTCAGAAGCCCGATTCCGGTACGATACTTTTTGAAGGGCAGGATATAGTTTCAAACCCCGACGCTATCAGGAAAAAGCTGGGATATGTTCCTCAGGATATTGCCCTTTATGAATCTCTTTCGGGCATGGACAATCTGAAGTTCTGGGGAAAAAGCTACGGTGTGGAATCAAAGGATCTTGCCGCGGAGATAAAGAGGGTATGCGGTATTATTTCATTTGACGAAACATTGCTGAAACGCAGGGTGAGTGATTATTCCGGCGGTATGAAGAGAAGGCTGAATATAGGTGTGGCACTGCTTCACAGACCGAAGCTGGTCATACTTGATGAGCCTACAACGGGTATAGATATCCAGTCGGGTACCCAGATCCTGAAGGCTATAGAGGGGCTGAAGAATGAGGGTACTGCGGTGATCTATGTAGGGCATTATGTCGAAGAGGTTGAGAGGATCAGCACACATCTGTGCCTGCTCGAGCAGGGCGTAAGCAAGGCATTCGGAACGGTTGAGGAAGTGCTGGAAAAGACAGGAAAGAGTTCACTTTCAGAACTATTACTCGGAACGACCTGACAAATCCCCGAATTTAAAGTTTTTGTTACAGAGGATGAAGAGAATGGACAAGTTTAAGAATTTTGTCAGAATTGAAGAGTTGAAAACACTGCTTAAACAGGGCAGAAACGAGGAGGCTTTGGAACAGGCCGAGGGTATGGAGCCGAAGAAGATCAAGGATAACTGCGATCTGATGGTCCTGGCTGAGGTTTATCTCGGAAACGGTATGCTTGGGAAAGCCAGAGAGTGCTATCTGATAATTTATGACAGAAAAAAGAGCAGAAGAGTGGCCATGGAACTGGTCAATGTCTGCATCAGGCTTAAAAATGCCGAGGATGCCGAAAAGTATTATAGGGACTATAGGAAAATGGCTCCGAACGACTATTTTAATTATATATTTAAATACAAGATTGACAGGCTCAAAGGACGTCCGCTCGCTGAACAGGCAGCAGATCTTGAGCAGTTGAAGAATAAAGAGTTTTTTGATACATGGGGCTATGAACTGGCAAAACTATACCACAAGATGGGCGAGACCGAAAAGTGTCTTAGAACCTGTGAGGATATCATCGTATGGTTTGGTGACGGTGAGGCCGTAGACAAGGCAAAGGCTCTCAAGGCTTACTATTCCGGTGAGATAACCTTAAAAGATCTGAATAATCCCGAAGCTGTAAAGAAGCAGGAGGAAACCGTAATTATTGAGGCTGCCAAAGAGCAGGCTGAAGAAAGTGCGGAGAATGGAACGACCGAAGATGATGCAGATGATTTTGTACCTGAGGTAAGTGTAGGTAATTTTGTATCCGAAGAGGCCGAAGAGGATTTTGCACCTGAAGAAAGCATAGGAGATTTCTATAATACAAAAGTCGTTGTAGCGACAAAGAAATCTACAGAGACGGACGAATTCGCAGAGACCGATAAACTTGCAGATACAGAAGCATTTGCCGGTACTGAAGAAGAGTTAGAGGAAGTTGAGCTTGCAGAAACAAGAAAGTTTGCACCCGTCCGCGAATCTTCGGAGGTAGATGAGTCTGTAAAATCAGAGGAGACAAACAATTCCGCAGAACTTCAGAATACTGCCGGAAATGCAGTATATGAAACCGGTGAAGAAGAGATGGAACTCGACGAAGGTTTTGCAGCTGAGGAAGAAAAAAAGCCTGAAACTTCCGAAGAGGAGATGGTTCTTGAAGAAGAAACGTCGGATTCGAGGGAAAACACAAGAGAGGAAAAAACAAAAGAGAAAAACGAAGAATTTGATGATATAAAGATTGCTCCGGAGAGACCGAAGAGAAGTAAACCTGTTCTCACGGAGACAGACTTCTTTACCGATGCGATAGCCAAAGCGGTCGAGGAAGCCCTGATAGAAGACAGTAAAGAGAAGGAACGCAGGGAAGAAAATTTAAATCCTCAGGATATGACAAGAGAATGGAGAAGGCCCGAACCGGACAAAAAGAAGGAAGTTCCCGCAGAAAAAAACGATAAACCGGAAGTAAATGTAAAGCAGGAAGAACGGATAGAGAAAAAAAGAGAAGATTCACGCCTGATGAATGCTGTGGAGAGAGAACTCGGTATCGTTGGAGCTGACGAGGACGAAGACGAGAAATCCGGTAAAAAGAGCTGGAGAGAACGCAGAAAAGAAAAACATCTTGAGAAAGAACGGAAAAAGCAGGAGATAATAAGCCAGAAGGCCGAAGATAAGCTGGAGAAAGAACAGGCTGCTGAGCTGGAGAAGAGGCGGTTTATAGAAAATGAAAAGAGAAAGGACCGTCAGAAGTTCCTGGCTCATCAGAAACAGATAGCGAGACTGGCCAATGAAAAGGCTAAAGAAGAGATAAAGAAGGAAGAAATAAAGAAGGAGCAGTCCGCAGAAAAAGTAAAGGATGTTCAGAAGGAGACCGAAAGCGACAGCGCGGACAAGTTTACGGTCGATATCGGAGCGGTTCAGGAGGTCCTCGACAGCGACAGAGACAGGGAGAAGAGCAGAGACAATGACAAGGTACATGTTCCGAAGAAGCTGCCCTGTATCGAAATTCCGAGAAACAGCATAATCGTAGAGTATCTGGCAGGAACAGGGAAGACTCTGGAGGATTATTTCGGTTTCTTTGCATGCCAGAGAGAGATGAACTCACAGATCCTGAAGTGTCTCGAGAGGCTGCTCGATCCCGAGGAAGAATATATGAACTATTGTCTGATAGGAGAGAGAGGATCGGGTAAGAAGGCTATAGTTCACGGATTTGCCAGATTTATGGCTGATTGCAGGAAGCTTGCATCAAATCAGACGGTATGGACCGATGCCAACAAGGTCAACATGATCGACCTGAGTGAAAAGACCGATAAGTTAAAAGGCCGGTGCCTGGTGATAGATCAGGCCGGAACGCTCGATACCGAGGCGATAGAGGATATTTCCAAAGTGACCGAAAAGGTCCGCAAGAAAGCTATGCTGGTCATAGCCGACTACAGAAGAAATATAGTGGAACTGTTCAGATCCAGGGAGAAGTTTGAAGAGCTGTTCAGCCCCAGAGTATGTATTCCTGATTTCAATCAGGACGATCTCATTGATTATGTGGATTATAAAACAGCATCGGCCGGATATGTATTTTCTTCCGAAGCTTACGACATGATCCTCAAGAGGGTAAAGAGCATTATCCGTGCGACCGAAGAGGGAACTCTTGCCAGAACCGAGAAATTCATGGTAAAGATTTTTGATAATGTGGAGCAGAGAAATGGAGAAGCATATATAAGACAGACTCTCGAACATGTAAAACCCGTAAGAAGCAATGTGATAATTCCGGAGGATATCCCCGAAAGCTTATAACAAGATAACAAAAAAACACCCGGCGGAAACGCCGGGATTTTTTATCATGAAATATCTTTAAGTGCCATCTTTCTGGCGTAGAGTGCCGAATCTTCTTCGTCGTCTACTTTTTCTATGGAAGCACCGAGGCTTCTGAGCTTTACTTCAAATTCTTCGTAACCGCGTTCGATGTACTCCACATGTTCGACTACAGTGTAGCCTTCTGCAACAAGTCCTGCGATAACAAGTGCTGCGCCGGCTCTTAAGTCGGGTGAACAAACGGAAGCGCCTGTCAGCTTTTCCACGCCGGAGATGATGGCTACATCGCCTTCAACCCTGATATTGGCTCCCATTCTTATAAGTTCGTCGACATATTTGAAACGGTTATCGAAAATCTTCTCGGATACGTAGCTGTTTCCTTCGCTGAGTGCGAGAAGAGCGGTCATCTGGGGCTGCATATCGGTCGGG
Organism: Lachnospiraceae bacterium; assembly: GCA_016282435.1. Taxonomy (GTDB): domain Bacteria; phylum Bacillota; class Clostridia; order Lachnospirales; family Lachnospiraceae; genus RUG11977. The sequence goes on from JAEEKN010000304.1 coordinate 4,999, forward strand.
AAACCGGGATATGCCGAAGTTTTGATATTAGCGGAAGACAGACGGTTTTTGGCTACGACACGTATGGAGTCATCATTCTCTATGACTTCGGCGCCTATTTCCGAAAGCTTTGCCGATATGGCTTCCATATGCTTCGGGATGATGTTCTTGATCAGTAAGTCACCACGGGTAGCTGCTGCGGTGAGCATGAATGTTCCTGCCTCTATCTGGTCGGGGATGATGGAATATGTGCTTCCGTGAAGCTTTGATACTCCTCTGATCTTGATGACGTCGGTACCGGCACCTTTGATGTTTGCTCCCATGCTGTTCAGGAAGTTCGCTACATCAACGATGTGGGGCTCTTTTGCCACATTCTCAAGTATTGTAAGTCCGTCGGCAAGAACGGCTGCCAGCATAACGTTTATGGTAGCGCCTACCGAAACGATATCGAAGAAGATGTGGTGACCCTTAAGTGAAGCGGCTTCTGCGGAAATAAGTCCGCCGTAAGTAATCTCAACTTTTGCACCGAGCTGTTTGAATCCTTTAAAATGCTGGTCCACAGATCTGGTACCGATATTACATCCACCGGGCTGGGGAACCTGAGCTCTTTTGTATTTACCGAGAAGCGCACCTACGAGGTAGTATGAACCTCTCATTTTTCTGATATTGTCATTGTCGATGGTAGTAGTACACATGGAACCCACAATCTTTACAGTGTGGCGATCCACTCTGTTGACAATGGCACCCATCTCTTTGATGGCGTCTAAGAGTACATTTATATCCCAAACATCGGGAATGTTTTCTATAGTGATCATTTCATCGGACATGATAGCTGCTGCTATGATACCCAATGCTGCGTTTTTTGCTCCGTTTATAATAACGTCTCCGGCGAGCGATTTGCCGCCACGTATAATGTATTTGCTCATTACAGGTATTATGTCAAAAAAATAGACATATCCTTTCTTGATTATATTATTAATTGCTATTATAACCGTTTGTAACATTTTTGTAAACTATTTTTTTTAGAATTTTTGAAAAAAGTTTAAAAAGCCTTTGACAAACGGCATTTTCGCATTATAATTGTATATGGGGAAAGATGTGGATTTTTGCCCAAATCTTGTTCAGAGGCGTAAAACGTTATATCTACTCATGTAGAATACATGGAGGTTAATTTATGGAAATCAGACACATTGGATTAAACGATGCGGTAAGCGGGATGTTGGTAGCTGAGGATGTCTTAAATGACGCCGGGCAGCTTATTTTTCCTGCCGAAGCCAGATTAACCGAAAAAGCTATCGCCCGAATGAGATTCCACTCCATAGCGGGACTGAGTATCTATGCCGAGGGCGGGGAGAGCCTGCCTCCTGTTGAAGAAGAGAGAGAATCATATTTTGAAAAGCTCCGTGATTCCGAGGAATATGTTGAGTTTAACGAAAGATTCGATGACGTTGTCACCGCTTTTGAGCAGGAGATGATGAAAGCCATGAAGAAGGGCATAAACACCGATGGCGTCAGTATGTCCAACGGCGTAAAGAAGATTCTCGGGACCTGCAGGTCGGGTATCCAGGTTTTTGACCTTCTGCATTGTAACAGGAACTATGAAGAGGTTATTTATGCTCATTCAATAAACGTGGCGATTATCAGCGCGGTATTAGGAGGATGGCTGGGATTTTCAAACAATGATATCGATATCCTGATCCAGTGCGGATTATATCATGACATAGGAAAGCTTGCCATTCCGAAGAAGATAGTGGATAAACCCGGAATCCTTACCCCAGAAGAGTACAAGATCATGACCACTCATACCACAAAGGGATATAATATCCTGAAGAATATGAATGTTGATAAAAGGGTAAAACTTACGGCCATGCTGCACCATGAAAGATGTGACGGGTCGGGTTATCCTTTGGGAGCTGTGGAAAGACAGATTGATAAATATACAAAGGTAGTGGCTATAGCCGATGTTTATGAGGCTATGACTGCGCCCAGAAAATACAGAAAAGCAAGATGTCCATTTGATGCGATCAAGATATTCGAATCAAACGGACTGGCTCTTTTTGACACAAAATATCTCATGACATTCCTGGAGAATATCGCTATGTGCTATATGGGATATCGTGTAAAACTGAATGACGGAACCATAGGAACCATAGTATACATGAACAGGCAGGATGAAACAAGGCCTATGATTCAGGTTGGATCTGAGTACATAGACCTGTTCAGAAGTCCTAAGCTGTATATAGAGGAAATCCTCTAAAACTTAAACGGCAAATTCTATTTCGATTTCATCCTTAAGACGCTGTCCGCCTTTTGATTCGACAAGCTTGTTGATATGGAGAAAATACGATTCACCCTGAACGTAGGGCTCTTTCGGGCTGATCTCTATAGCGAGCGTATCGGGATTGTATGTGATGCTTGTTTTCAGGGGCTTGCCCGATGCATCAAGAACCGTCAGGTTCTGGTTGTTGACTGTCGCGGGGTTCAAAGGGATGTTGAAAAATACTTTCCAGATGAAATTCCCGGTTTTAAATTTTAAATCCTGTCTGACTTTGGTCAAATACCCGTCAGACACATTTTTTATATCTAAGTAACTGGCCATATTACCACCTCCTCGATAGTATAAACCCTCTTTTTATATATCGGCTGTTTATATAAAAAAGTTAACAGTATATAAAAATTTATTTTTAGCAGTTTCTAATATGTTTTTCAGCAAGAATAGAGTAGGAATAATAAGGCCTTAAGAGTATAATCATCAAGATCACAAAAGTTTTTTTAGGAGGAGTTATGAACGAGATTTTACAGAAGATTTCCGAGATCAGGATTGTTCCCGTAGTAGCTATTGACAGGGCAGAGGATGCCATACCGTTGGGCAAGGCTCTTATGAACGGCGGAATACCCTGCGCTGAGGTGACATTCAGAACCGACGCGGCAGAAAGCGCCATAAAGATCATGTCAAAGGAGTTCCCCGATATGCTGGTAGGTGCCGGAACGGTGCTTAAAACAGAGCAGGTGGACAGAGCCATAGCTGCAGGCGCTAAGTTTATCGTGAGCCCCGGTCTCAATCCCAAAGTAGTGGGTTATTGTGTGGAAAAGGGTATCCCCATGGTTCCGGGCTGTGCAAATCCGAGTGACATAGAAGCCGCACTGGAATTTGACCTCGAGGTGGTAAAGTTCTTCCCGGCGGAAGCTCTGGGCGGACTTCCTCTGATAAAGGCTATGTCGGCGCCTTAC
>JAEEKN010000305.1 GCA_016282435.1 Lachnospiraceae bacterium
AGCCAACGACTCAGCTATTATTTTATCCGTTTCAAGTTTTAACACTCTTCCGCCCATAATATCACCTAACCCTTTCTTCAAAGTTTTTCTGTTTCTGGTAATATACTTACTGATCCTGCTAATCAGTTCTATTAGTTTTCTTCGATATCCATCCTGATCGTAAGGTAAAGCATTTTCTATAAAACCAATGATATCTTCATATTCCTTGATAAGACTCTGAAATCTTACTTTATCTCTCTTAAAAGGAAGATTATCCTCGTATTTCAAAATGTAGTATGGAAGAAACATAAGAAGTTTTTTCTTGAACAATTCATCCTTACTATATTTCCGTAGTTCTATCACCTTTACAGTATAGGTATGAGACTTACCATCCGGAAACTTAACTCGTAACTTCTTGTTACGATAGGCCGTTTTTTCACCCCGCAGATAAACCACACATGACCTTGGAAATGTAACTTCAAATCCATCCGAAGTCTCTATCCATCGTTCTATCGCTATAGAGGCATCATACTCAAACATTCTGAGTATCATATGATCAGAATCTGTACTCTGGCACTCAATATGATAAATGTGCCCACAGATCTTGACTAAAGCATCCGTAATAATCCTCTTGTCTTCAAGATGTCTCTCATTACGAAGCTGTTCAAATTTGTCTTCCTCAGTATAAGAAGTACCAAATGCTTCATTAATTAACGGTATCAATAGTTTTGGCATCTTCTCACACATTGTCCGAAACACATCATCAAATATGTGAACCGATCTGGCGCCATAATTCTTAAATGTGTCTCTTCTTTGTTTTTTACTATTAGTTTTCAATCTTACTCCTTCCTTGCTGAAGGGATGGAGTATAAGTATATGGTTTATTTGTATTATAGCAAAAATCAACAATTTGTCAATCTTTTCAATAATAATTTACTCTTGTATTACCCATTTGTCTATGCTATATTATATTCAAAGCATCAATGCACAAAAGCGAGGTGATTGGTATGGTTCTCACTGAATACAATCAAAAAGAAATTATGGATGATATCCGATCAGAGGCCTTTGAAGATGGTCGTCTTTCTGAAATTGCAAATACAGAAAGAGAAAGAAAAAGGGCTAATGATGCTGAAGTTAGAGCCGATGCTGCAGAAGAAAGATTGAGTCAGGCTAATTCCTATATAAAGGAACTCGAACAAAAGTTAGCAGATCTTAATATAGCATCCACCAAATAATATAAAACAGCTTATATCCATCACAGATATAAGCTGTTTCTATTTCTATTCTACTGTTACCTTTACTGATTTACTTGCACTGCCCCATACCTTCTTGCCATCCACCTTTTTATATGCTTTGACCTTAAAGGTATATGTACCTTCATCAGTTGGCTCAAAGGTATATGTCCTGACTTTCTTTCCGTTTTTTGATACGGTTTTGAGTTTTACATACTTACTTGAACCGGGCTTTTTTACATATATACGATAGCCGGAGGCATTATCTGTCTTTTTGATGGTGATCTTTATATTATCATCATCTGTAAGTGCTGCCGTTATCTTAGGCTGGGCAGGGCTGCTGTCTTTGATGGTCAGGCTGTCAAGATATGCATCCCATGTACCATCATCTGTTGTTACTACAAGTTTAACCGTTTTGCTGTCTTTCCCTACCTTGACATTTTTTATGGTATAGTCAGCTGCACCTGTACCCTTTAATGAATATGTACCCTTGGTTTCATCCCCGACTACAAGATTTACCTTTGCGGTATTTGAACCATTGGATGCTCCACGCAATGTAAAGTCATATAAGCCAGATGCAAAGTCCACATTTGTTGTTACCATGTCATCATTTGCATACAATGCCACACCGCTAAACGGACTGCCGATGTTACCTGCATAAGGACCTAACTTGGTCATCGACTCGCACTCTATCACAATCCCGGTCTTGTTACTTGATTTACCGGTGTTATCAGAATTTTTATCTCCGCTGTTTTTATCACCTTTGGTGACTTCTCCGCCTACTGTGACTTTATTTGCGTACACTTTAGCTTTTCCGTTACTCTGGTAGCCTTCGATACACAAACAGGCTTCATAGAGCTTCCCTAAGTTCAGTCCCAGTTTTTCCCATTCTTTAAAATGCTCTGTGACAGAGATGGTACCTTCGGTACGCTTTGAGGTACGCACACTCCAGTACTGCTTAAATGTGGTGTTTCCGTCGATGGACGGCTGGTTTTCACGGATGGTCTCATACACATCATAGGTTCCGCCATCTACTTCTATCTTACCCTTGGATGTGGATCCGGGCGGACGCCATGTTCCCCAGCTGTCTACGATATAGTACTCTATCAGAGGATCCCTCGACCATCCATATATGCACATATATGAGTTTCCGTCAGGCTGATAGTCCACACCGTATTCTACAGTTATATTTCCTATCTCATCATATTTCTTTGTACAGTCAAACTTTATGCCCTCACGGAATAACGCATTATTTATGTTTTTCCACTCGCATTCAAACTGACCGTTCCCGTTTATGGTCATCGTGGTATCGCCGGTATCTTTCCAGAGGGAGTATGTGTAGTCCCCGTCCCTGCCTTCGATATTTTCATGTACTACCGTCGCTGCTTTTGCCTGTTTCTCTCCGAGATAAGGAAACTCCAATGCTAAAGCAATCGATAACACGACAACAAGTATTTTCCTGTAACCCTTAAGGTTCTTCCATAAACAATTCATCATGTGTATAATCAATCACTTCCTTTCCGTTTTTTCAGTTATCGGAGATTATGATCTTATTACCGCACAGTGAATAAAACAGACGGTACTCATTCTTTTCGTATCTGCGCATCTTTTCAAATACCTTTTCTGTAGTACATAACAATACT